>NZ_JAFCXG010000004.1:0-276704 GCF_049898185.1 Acinetobacter sp. 40AMC3-4 | reverse complement strand
ACGACACAAACGGACAGATCGTTTAAGTTGTTTTCAATTGCAAGTTGACGAATTTTGATCGCAGCAGAAAGACCCGCAGGGCCTGCGCCTACGATGACGACGTCAAACTCCATCGATTCACGTTCGATGTGTTCCATGTAGGACTCCTCATATTACTATTCGGTGGCAACCATAATCATATGATTGGGTGCTGCCATAAGTGTTCTTGGTTCCTAGACACAAAAATGCTGGTGTCTTTGATAATCTGGGCTAGTATAGTTTTAAAGCCGGTTTTAGCCAATTGGCTGAAACATATTATTTTTCCGTCATTAAGGTCTTCTTTTATGGATAAGCCAGTACCCAGCACAAATCCGACGAAAAAAGTAACTTATCCCGATGATAAAAATTTAATGGATATCGCACAATACTTAAAAGATGCACAGGGCAGTCACAAAAGGTCAATACCCCCTTTGGAGCAATGGCAGCCAAAGCATTGTGGCACAATGGATCTCAAGGTTTTAGCCAACGGCGAATGGTGGCACGAAGGTCAATTGATCAAGCGTCAGCCGATGATTGACCTGTTTGCAACGGTGCTCTGGAAAGAAAACGATAAATTCTATCTAAAAACACCAGTAGAAATGATTGAAATCGAAGTTGAAGATGAACCTTTATTTGTCAATCAGGTCGATCAGGTTGAGATCAATGGAGTGACTTATCTGCAACTGGGCACAACCACGCAAGACCTGATTATTGTCGATGCTGAACATCCAATCTTTATGCGTGAATACAAAGGTGAGTTGCGGCCTTATGTGCATGTGCGTTTTGGGATTAATGCCCTGATTCAGCGTGCGGCATTTTTACATCTGGTCGAGATGGGAGAGCTTGATGAAAATCCGGCAGGCGAAACCGTTTTAAGTTTGAAAAGTGGTGATTTAGACTTGCATTTGAGCACCTGAGGTTTAAGCTTGATCGCTAGAAATTTCAAACAAGCTACCTGCAACGTTATGAGCGCTATTCAACCAATTTCCCAGTTATTAGACCCGATGCCCAATGCCACGGCAGATGCGCCTATTGGCATTTTTGACTCAGGCGTAGGCGGCTTGTCAGTCGCCCTGGAAATTGCCCGCCATTTGCCTAATGAACGCTTTGTCTATTATGCGGATACTGCGCATGTGCCTTATGGCCCGAGAGATGATCAGGAAATTCGTGCCTTGACGGCTCAGGCGATTGAATGGCTTTATCGTCAAGGTTGTAAAGTTGCGGTGGTGGCGTGCAATACCGCTTCCGCTTTTAGTCTGGATTATTTGCGTGACTATTATGGTGAAAACTTTCCGATTATCGGTTTAGTACCCGCACTTAAACCGGCCGTCCTGAATACCCAGTCGAAAACTGTGGCGGTATTGGCCACGCCTGCAACCTTCCGCGGCCAGCTGATTAAAGATGTCATTTCCCGTTTTGCCGAACCGGCTCAAGTCAAAGTCCTGCCTGTGACCAGTCTGGATCTGGTGCCTTTTGTTGAGGCTGGAGAGCAGATGAGTGCAGCCTGTTTGCAGACATTAAAAGAGATTTTACAACCAGTTGTAGATCAGGGCGCTGATTATTTAGTATTAGGATGTACACATTACCCCTTCCTAAAATCGTCAATTCAGTATATTTTTGGTCAAAAGCTGACATTAATTGACTCAGGATTCGCGGTTGCAAGACAAACGGCCCGAATTTTAATTAAAAATGGGTTATTATTTGAGCATGAGTCTAAAGAAAGCGTGAAAATTGAATTGGTGGTGAGTGGGCAGAATGCTGAACAGCTCCGACCGATTTTGCAGCACCTGATTCCGGCCGATTTAAAATGGCAGGTCAGTAATATGAGTGCAGTTTAAAACTCATTTTTATAATTTAAAAAGAAAGATATTTTGATTCTGGGGTGGCCATATTGGGTAAAGAAGCATGTGATGATGCATTTTTTACGCAAATGTACAGGAGAAGAGGATAGCCCATGCTGGATAAACGGTACCAAGTGTTCATCTCAACCTCGGGGGCAGAAATGCAACCGGAGCGTATCATTCTGTCTCAAACACTGGTAGGAATGGGGTTTTTCTCGTGGGGACTGGAACAGCGTACACCGCTGAATACTGCATTTGCACGCCGCCAGATTGATGACTGTGATTATGTCGTGATTCTGCTGGGAAGCCAGTATGGGGAGCAGTCGGTATCGGGTGTCGGCTATATGCATCTCGAATATATTTATGCAGTGACCAAGCAAAAACCGATTATTGTGTTTATGCATGATGATCCGGCATCACGTGAAAGTGCATTGCATGATGCCAAACCGGAATTACAGGAAAAATTCAAGGAATTCCGTCAACTGTTACAGCAGGAAGTGGATCAGGTTTTTACTTACCGCAGCCTGCGCGATCTGGAAATGGCAGTGCGTTTTAACATGCCACAAATGCTGGAGCGCTATCCGGTGACCGGCTGGGTGCGTCCGCAAAACACCCAGGCGCTGCATGACGAGATTGATCAGCTGAAAGCTAAAGTGGCGCAACTGGAACGCGATGGCGGAACTGCAGAAGTCGATCCATTCCTGAGCCTGCCCAAAGTGGCGATGCATGAAATTTTTTCTTTTGAATACCGGATGCATGCTTATCAGGATGGTAATTTTAAAGAAATCAAAGTCCATAAAAAACTGACTTGGGCACAATTGTTGGCGTTATTGGGTTCAACTTTTGTCAATCCGACCCCTGAAGAGTTTTTCTCGAAGCGCATGAATGAATATCTGAATGAAACCGGTCTGCAGGATGCACGGGTGCAGATGCCGCGTGCGCATGCTGTCGCGCGTGCCCAGATGAATATTCGTGCCTTGCATAGTTTAAAAATTCAAATGCGCCAGAATGACTGGATTGTGCCATCCGGTCGTGATGACCGACAGCGCATGCTGTGGCAGATCACGCCAAAAGCGCAAAAGTTGCTGGACAGCAGCTTGCTGGATTTAGATCGCACTTTTCAATATAAGTCAGCGTATTAATCCATAGAGAGAATAAATAAAAAGCTGTTAAAGTACAGGGGTTGATATCCTGACGGACGAACTGAATGTATTCTCCTGCTAAAGCGAAAGTGACGATTATATTGGCAAACTTGGGCACACCAGATGAGCCTACGATTCCAGCGGTACGCCGTTTCCTCAAGCAGTTTTTATCTGATCAGCGTGTGATTGAAATTCCCAAACCGATCTGGCAAATCATTCTGCGCTTATTCATTTTGCCTTTCCGTCCAAAGCGGGTATCACAGGCCTATGCGCAAGTATGGGGACAGGATTCGCCGATGCGTGAAATTCTGTTTGAGCAGGTCGCAGCAGTCAAGACGCATCTCACCCAGCTTTATCCGCAGTTTGAACTGAATGTGGTACCTGCAATGACCTACGGCAATCCGAATATTCAGGATGTCTTGGCACAGGTCTCAGCGCAGCCACAGGAACACGTGATTCTATTTCCCTTGTTTCCACAATATTCTGCCACTTCGACCGCACCTCTATACGATGCAGTGGCGAAATGGGTGGTGAAACAGCGTAATTTACCCGGTTTGACAGTGATCCGGGATTATTATCAACATCCTTTATTTATCCAGTCGTTGGCTCAAAGTGTACGTGATTATCAGGCAATTCATGGTCAACCAGAGAAATTGTTAATGTCTTTCCACGGCATTCCACAGCCCTATGCTGATAAAGGCGATCCTTATGCCGACCGTTGCCGCATCACGGGTAAATTGGTGGCGGAAGCACTAGGTTTAAATGAAGATCAATATGCGATCAGCTTTCAGTCGCGGTTTGGCAAACAGGAGTGGATCAAGCCCTATACCGATGTTTTGCTCGAAGATTGGGCCAAGCAAGGGGTGAAATCAATTCAGGTGATGAGTCCGGCATTTTCCGCGGACTGTCTGGAAACGCTTGAAGAGCTGGCAATCGAAAATGCCGAGACATTTAAAGCACTCGGCGGTGAAAGCTATCGCTATATTCCTGCTTTAAATAGCCGTGAAGATCATTTGCGATTGCTCAATAGTCTGCTTCAGGCTAATCTGGATGCATTGACACAGACACTTGCCCATTAACTTGCCCGAGGTTTTTCAATCCATGTTACAAGTCAAAATTGTTCCAGTTACTGCATTTCAGCAAAACTGTTCCATCGTTTGGGATATGGATACTAAAGAAGCCATTTTGATTGATGCAGGGGGCGAACCTGAAAAACTGAAAGCTGAAGTTGAAGCGCTGGGTTTAACGGTTAAAGCCTTGTGGCTCACTCATGGTCATCTGGATCATGCGGGTGCGGTGGGTGCATTAAAAAAGGCTTGGAATGTCCCAGTAATCGGACCACATAAGGAAGATGCATTCTGGCTCGACATGATTCAGGAAGTTTCTGCACGTTATGGCTTTCCGATTCCGGAAAAAGTCGAAGTGACCCAATGGCTGGAAGGTGGTGAAGTGCTCAAACTCGGCAATGAAGAGTTCGAAGTGCGTTTTGCTCCAGGCCATACGCCGGGTCATGTGATGTTCTATAACAAAAATTATGACTTGTTATGGACAGGTGATGTCTTGTTCAAAGGCTCAATCGGGCGGACTGATTTCCCGCGTGGTAACCATCAACAGCTCTTAGATTCAATTCAGCGAGAATGTTTCAGCCTGCCAGATGAAACCCAATTCATTTCAGGACATGGTCCGATCAGCACCATTGGTTTTGAAAAGCAGCATAATCCTTTTGTTGCAGGTAAAGCGGGTTAAAAGCGTAAATAAAAGACCAATACCATTTGGTCTTTTATTTTTATTCTGAAAAGGGATTATTACGAAGTTGACGCGTTTGCATGTGTATGAGCCAAGCGGCAAAAGCAAAAAGCACACCCAATACAATAAATAAACTATCTTGTTGGAAAATGCCGACTCCCAAAGAAAGAAGTGCGAGTAGACCAACCCCAATTAATATGATTTTTAAAATAATATAACCCATATTATTGCTCTAAAAATAATGTGAAAATTTAGAATAGAACAATAATGCTAAAGCTTTATGAATGATGTTAATTCGTGTTACTTTATCTAAGTAATTTTATAAAATTCATATGATTTATTTACTTAATTTCGACAAGATTCTGCTTTCAGACAGAATTTTCGACAAGGAAGACATTTTATTCTTCGCTGTTGTCGGCTTGTGGTGCATCTTGGGTAGGCAAACTATATTCCTCATTGGCCCAAGCCCCCAGATCAATCATCTTGCAACGTTCTGAACAAAAAGGACGGTAATCATTATCTTCCCAAGTGGTCAGCTTGCCACAGCGTGGACAGTTTAAAGTGGTAGGCATGGGACGACTCCAAAGAAAAATAAAGGTTCGATTAGGCAAATATAGCCGCACTTGTTAGACTTATGCGGTTTTTATTAGTTTGATCTGATTATGCCGATTCGTCAATTTCAAGCACAGCGTATGCATGCGCCCCGTGATTTTCAAAGCATCAGTCCTGAACCGGTCTGCGTCGAAGTGGGAGCGGGTAAAGGTAAACATGCCTTGTTATTCAGCAAGAACAATCCCGACACTCAACTGATTGCGATTGAACGTACCCGGGAAAAATTTCTGGCGATGCAAAAACAGCATGCTGTTGAAGGTCAAACCAATTTACAGACCGTTCATGCCGATGCTTTACCGTGGATCGTGCATGCACTGTATCCGGAGCAGGTAGAACAATTCTTTATTTTATATCCAAATCCTGAGCCGCATAATCCGGCGCAGCGCTGGGTCAATATGCCATTTTTTGAGTTCCTGCTTTCCCGCCTGAAAATCGGTGGAACGATTACGCTGGCCAGTAATATTCCTACTTATATCGAAGAAGCAGAAACACAGGTGCGAGAGCTCTGGAAGCTGCCTTTTGTCAAAGAAGTGATTGCTGCAGATTCGGCGCGTACCCATTTTGAAATTAAATATCTGGAACGTGGCGAATTATGCCAGCAACTGATCATCAGCAAGCCTGAAAGTTATGTAACGCGCTTTGATGATTTCCAGCCTTTACAAGGGCAGAATGCCACCGTCGCGGAATAAGCAGATGAGCAAACGCATTGCTATTGTGGGCGCAGGCCCCGCAGGCTTAATGGCGGCAGAAGTGCTCAGTCAGTTTGGTTATGAGCTGCATGTCTATGAGCAAAAACCGTCTGCTGCGCGTAAATTCCTGATGGCAGGCAAGACCGGTCTGAATATTTCCCATGCTGAGCCTGTGTCACAGTTTGTACAACGTTATGATCAGGTGGAGTGGTTGTCTCCCTGGATCAAACGCTGGGATGCACTCTGGATTCAAGACTGGATGAAGCAGCTCGGCATTGAGCCTTATATCGGTTCATCCGGCCGGGTATTTCCCACAGAGATGAAAGCCGCGCCCTTGCTGCGTGCCTGGCTCAAGCGTTTGGCCAGTGATGGCATCCAGTTTCATTACCGGCATAAAGTCAGCCAGTTGCAGCAGCAACAGCTCGAACTGCATGATCTGAAAAATAATGAATACCGCATTGAAGATTTTGATGCCATTATTCTGGCTTGTGGCGCAGTGTCTTGGTCAGCGTTGGGTAGTGATGGGGCATGGCAAGCCTGGCTGAAACCGGATGAAATTGAGCCATTTCAGGCCAGTAATGCTGGAGTGGAATATCCTTGGTCTCAGTTTATGCAGCCAGTCTTTGGTCAACCTTTAAAGCGTGTCGAGGCATGGGTTGGGCAAGGTGAAAAAACCATTGGCGATATCGTGATCAGTCATTATGGTCTGGAAAGTGGTCTGATCTATAAGCAGGGTCGTGGCTTACGCGAGCAACTAAAACAGGGGCAGCCTATGCAGCTGCATCTGGACCTATTCCCAAATCAAAGCATCGAACAGCTTGCACAAAAATTACAGCCAAGTAAGAAGCAGTCTTTAAGTAATGTCTGGCGTAAAGCCGGAGTGGACGGTGCCAAGGCAGCTCTAGTACGGGAGCTGGTGGCCAAAGCAGTATGGCAAGATTCTGCTGAATTAGCCAAACAGATTAAAGATTTGATTCTTCCACTCAGCGGCTTTCGCTCAATTGATGAGGCGATTAGCTGTGCCGGTGGTGTCAAGCGTGAAGTGTTGTCGAAACAGCTACAACTTAAATCCAATCCGCATGTATTTTTGTGCGGAGAAATGCTGGACTGGGATGCACCGACTGGTGGTTATCTGCTGACCGCCTGCTTCGCCACAGGTCGCGCGGCAGGTGAGGGTGTGCATCAGTTTCTGACAGCACATTAACTCATTTTATGGACAGGACGAACTGACACTTATACTGAAATACAGACTCAACAGATCTGGCCTTGTTGATCCATGCTGTTTTAAAGCTGCCAGTTCAGCCTAGATTATTTTTGTATTTTATCTAAACTGTGTGCCAAACTAGCATCCTAGACTATTCCTTCACTTGCCGGGAAGCTGGTTCTTTCTTGGCGAGATCCGGATATTGCGAACGCCAGCGTTCCAGTTGTTCTTGGGCGTGTAGATATTTCCCTAGACCTTTGACATTCTCACTGGCTTCATTCACGGGTGTAGCTTGAGTCTTGGGAGTATTGAGTAATTTGTCCTGATGTTCCCAGTATTGATACATTAAGCCCTGAATATAACGGCCCTGTTCGGTTTTCAGTTCTAAAGCCTTCAACATATTCAATGCTGACTGGACATGATCACGCTGACGTTGCTGGACAAATTCTTCTGTCATATTTTCATCATCGCGCATGCTGTTTAATTCTTTTTCCAAGTCGCTGCTCATTTCCTGAAAGCGCTGTTCATAATCCGTCAATGCAGCAATATCATGCGGATCATCAGCAGTTTTAGGGAAGTCTTTCAGTGGCTCGGTTTTCAGTTCCTGCATGACTTGATCTGAAGCCGTATTATCTGTTGTCGCTTCAGTCGGAGTTTCGGTCGTTTTCTGGTCACATGCCATCAGCAGCATGGCCGCAGCGAACAACAGCGTTCGTGTCATTCCTGGTATTTTATGCATGATCGCCTCCTGTTTTTAATTACTTTTCTTGAACACATAGATATGGGTGACATAAGGAAAATCGATCATTTCCTCTGCGCTTTTGGCTGTATATTGCTGGATGATCTGTTCAAATTGTTGTTTTAACTGTGCCTGCTGCTGTTCAGGCATGGCTGCAATAAAACTAGTCGAGAGCAGCCGCTTGGATACCACCTGCTCGACACTGCCATGCTGTTGCTGGGTCATTGTGGTTTCTGCATAGGGCTGAAATAGCGTTTGCTGTGCAAAGACCTCGCGCCAGGCACCGCTATGATAGCGCGGCGTATCGCCTTCCAATGGGGCAATACAATCGGCCAAGGCCTGAACCCAGTCCACCCGAGTATCGCGCTGATTCCAAATTAACACCAGATAACCCTGCGGTTTGAGTACCCGATCTAATTCTTGTAAGGTAGCAGAATCGGCAAACCAGTGAAATGACTGTGCACAAAATACCGCATTCAGGCTATGATCAGGCAGGGGAAGTTGATGGCTAACGCCTTCAAGAGCATGAATGTCCGGATGCGCCTGTTGTAATTGAGCCAGCATTTCCGGGACAGGATCAATCGCGATAATGTGCTTACTGAGCGGGCGTAAATAGGGGATAAACTTGCCGGTGCCGCTGCCCAAATCCAAAAGATGCGCATCTGCAGGCAAAGCCAGCGTTTCACTCAGCCACTGGCTGATTTCTGCCGGATAATCGGGACGCACTTGCTGATAGAGCTCAGCCGACGCACTAAAACCCCGTTTTGCTGCAGGATGTAATGATTGTGTCATATTTTGCGCTTTTTAATCTTTTTGATCGATATAAAATAGCATATTCACTTTTTTGACAGCGTTCATTGACTGAATTGTTGTGGAAGGGTTCGATTTACCAGCATGGGAAAGTTATGGACAAGCAGATTGTTTTTGAAGATGAACATATACGCGCGATTTTTATGCCGGGATCTTCTTCAGAACTGATTTTTTCATTTGGCGATTTGATTACCCGTGCCAAGGGCCTCAACATCAATGCAGAAAAGTCACTGGCGAAATTCGAGCTTAATGTGCTTGGTATTATGCCCAAGCATAAATCCTGGTTTCCGCAAGGTTCCATGTGGAACATGTTGCAAGCCATCGCAGATCTGATTGCGCCGTTTCAGCAGCGTATTGCGTATGGCGGTTCGATGGGTGGCTATGCTGCGATCAAGTATTCCCGTGCCTTGGGCGTACAACGGGTGGTGGCGATGGTGCCGCAATACTCGATCGATCCGGAAGATGTACATGATGCCCGTTATAACATGTTCTATCAGCCAGAGCTGAATACAAATATGCGGGTTGCAGCCGAAGATATCGACAACGCCTGCGAATATATTATTGTCTATGATCCCTACTGTGCCGAAGATCGTGCCCATTATCTGAAATTAGAGACACTAATCCCACATCATCATGTGCTGCATCTACCTTTTACCGGACATGATGCGATTGCAGTTTTGGCCAGTTCAGAATTGCTTTATGATTTTTTGGTACATGAATATGATCCAAGCTATTTCTATCAGAAAATGCGCAGGGTCAAGAAAAACAGCAAGTTCTATTATCGCAAGGTGATTGAAAATGTCTTGCCACGACACCGCATGGCCTTGGGACACATTCTGAAAAATAACGATCTGCAACTGGATAACCAGTTTTTTGATGCCAGCCAGAAACAGGTGATTTTGCGGGAATTGTTACGCAATAAGCAGGTCGATCAGCATGACCTGCTCAAACTGGGCATTCATGTGAATTTGCCGCAGGAAAATCGTCAGCTGTTATTGGACCACTATGGACATGGTCTGGTATTTAATGTCATCAGCCATAAAATCGAAAGTTATGCAGAAGGTGCAATTGCCCTGAACCATAAATTTCTGATTCCGATTTATGCCAAAGGTAATGGTTTATTGAGTATTAATCTGAATGATGAACGTTATTTGGTGGTGATGAATGACCGGCATATCATGAAACTGATCAAGGAACAGGATGAGCTTAGTCTGGGCATGCACCCGATTTTAATGAAGCGTTATAGCGATTTTTATATGTTTAGCTATAAGCAGCTGAATCTGAGTACCAATGAGTATGGTGCTGCTGCTTTTATCGACGATAGTGACAAAAATACGCAGTTTGTGACGCACAGTGAGATAAGTTAACTAAAAATTTTTATAAAAAACAATTACTTGACTTGTGATGAGCTTGGCATAATATAGAGATAAGCGGTATAAATAATAAACCAATTATATCGTTCCCGATGGTTGAAACGAAGAAGGGGATCTCTATGATGCAAGTATGTTTTATCTTCGGTTTGGTTCTACCTAATCTGGCGCATGCAGAAACTGTGCATCCTGCAGTGATCATGGTCAGTGCGTCCATCATCTTTATGATTATTCTGTCTGTGTATGTGGTGTATCGAATTCGCAAGTCACTACGTAATCATATGGATAAACCGTTGGATTAATTGCATCAGGCTGGAAACAGGTTGAAAAGCCTCAATGACTTGTTTTAAATGACAGACATAAATTGTCAAACAGGATTGAGGGAACAGCCATGAAAGCCGTTTATTTAGACTATGCTTCTTTAGACCAGCAGGATTTGGACTTTCAGGCACTGCATGCAGTATTTGATTCACTAGTTTTGTATCCGGCGACCTCGGCTGCCGAGATTGCATCCCGTGTAGCTGATGTCGATGTCATCATTACGAATAAGGTGATGATCGATGCAGCTACGATTCAGCAATGCCCTCAACTCAAACTCATTTTAATCTCTGCAACCGGCACCAATAATGTCGACCTTGAGGCGGCCAAAGCGCAAGGGATCGTCGTGTGTAACTGTCAGGCTTATGGCACTTCGGCAGTCGCGCAGCATACCATCATGTTGATGCTCAATCTGGCGACTTCATTCCTGTCTTATCAACGTGCATTAGAACAAGGCGAATGGCAAAAAGCCAGTCAGTTCTGTTTGCTGGATGCGCCAATTGTCGAGCTGGCCGGAAAAACATTGGGCATTGTGGGTTATGGCGAACTGGGCCATGCGGTGGCGAAACTGGCCGAAGCCTTTGGCATGAAAGTGCTTATTGCCGCGCTGCCAAATCGTCCGGCGGATGCATCCCGTATCCCATTTACCGAGCTGCTTCCTCAAGTCGATTTTTTAACTTTGCATTGTCCACTCACTGAAGATACCCACCATTTAATCAGTCATGCTGAACTGGATGCAATGAAAAGCAGTGCATTTTTAATTAACTGTGCGCGTGGTGGAATTGTTGATGAAGCGGCATTGGTTGAGGCTCTGCGTGCAGGCAAGATTGCCGGTGCAGCGACGGATGTACTCACGGTAGAGCCACCGAAACAGGGCAATGTACTACTTGATTCAACGATTCCCAACCTGATTGTGACACCGCATAATGCGTGGGGCAGTGTTGATGCACGACAACGGATTGTGGATCAAATGGTGGAAAATGTAGCAGCATTTAAACAAGGTCAGCCGATCCGACAGGTCAATTGATAGATCGCGTCGATACAAGATAATAGTTTTATTCGCTAAAAATAAAAAAGCCCATCACGGGCTTTTCTTATCAATCGGTTACCGCATAACTGGTGGCTGATCCAGACTGGGGTTGAGGCTGTGGTGTATTTGGGTTTTGCGTCGCATTTGACTGGCTTAAAGGCTGCTGCACGATAGGTGCCTGCTGTGAATTGCCACGCCAGACTTCTTTAGTCTGCTGGATTTTCTGACCAGTTTGCTGGGCTGCCTGAGTTGCTCCCTGATCTACCTTTTGCAGTGTATCCGAGGTTGCAGATTTGGTATTGCTCCAGGCCCGGTCTACCCCTGGCTTGATTTTGGCAATGCCTTTTTCCGTTGCTTCACCGACTTTCTCGGCGGTATTAATCACGCCTTCCTGTGCTTTATAAGCAAAGACATGCAGCAGGTTCGGATTTTCACCATAAGGCTTAACCGGTTTAGCAGACTGAGTCGTGGTTTGTGCGAATGCTGGAACAGAAAGCATTAAAGCTGTCGTTAAAATAATTGGGGTTTTGATATTCATTATGGATCGACCTCGAATTCGTCTAAGTGCGGTCTGAGTTTGTTTTTCAGTGTAACGGATAATGGGCCAAAAACAATGAATATCCTGTGAAGAGTGCAGAGCTTTCAGGTGGATCTGTGCCGAAATATTGTAATTTTTAAAGAAAGGGCAGTAGAAATTAGCCCAAGTGTCGAATTGATTTTTAGCAAAATAAAAGCCCTGTTCTTAGACTAGAAACAAGGCGATTTTTTTAGTCACATTGTGTCAGGGCATCTTTGGCGAAATGTTCGCGTAAGCTGACAAAGTTCTTTTGTACGCCTGCATCGTGCAGGTCAAATTTTTGTGCAGTGCTAGTACCGTCGCGCTGGAAAGTCGCTGAGCCGGCATCGATTAGAGTCATGCCTTTAAATGACCATTGTTCAATGACACGGTTATTGCCAATATCGCCGGTGAATTCAATCACGCATTTGTCGAGAAATTTGGTCAGTTTTGCCTTGTTGTTGGTGGTAGCTGGAACAACTTCGAGGTTTTGGACTTCCTGTAAGACGCCAACCTGAAGCTGTGGGATTTTTGGTGCAGATGTACAAGCTGTAACTGCGATACTCGCAAGACCAGTCAGAATGAGTGTTTTAAATTTCATATGATTCTTTCTTGTTGAGTGTTGTTAGGTTGAGTATAGGGAATCGGTTAGAAAATGACTATAGCTCAATGATTAACGATTCCAATCCTGCGTACGAATACGACCAGTTTGATAATAAATTGAGACTAATTCAATAAAATTTTTAAAGTCGGAATTTTCATTTAAAATTCGATTTATTGATTGCCAATCCACTTCTGGTCTCCGGCGAGCAGGAAGCAAAATTTCGCTTTCAGTAGGATTTTCAGGAATTAAAATTATTACACCAATACCATGGAGGGCTGAGAGCATACGAAGTTCTTCTTCAACTTCATTGGTAGAAATTGAGGTCGCAACTAAATATCCTTCATTTGCCCAACTAGAATTACTTACTGCTTGGAAAAAACTACTTCTAATATTTGAGTTATTTAGTTCTTTTTTTACCTCGAATGACCAAAGTCGAACATTTTGTCCAGAACTATGCTTTACACAAGTTTTAACTAGATCATTCCATTTATTATCTAATGCTTGCATTGCCACAATATCTGGATGTAGCCATTGATTACCATTTTGTCCTCTAGTATTTGATGATCTTTTTTCATCAATTCTTAATGTAAGCAAATTGAGTTCTTGGGATAGGTATTCTATCAATACAGGATATAAGTCATATTCTGAAAATATTTTTTCTTGAATCGATGGGGGATTATTGTCTTCTGCATCAATAATTAATGAATTATGGAAGTCAATTCCTTTTACTGGTGAAAGATTTGAAGTTGGTTCATACCAATATTGGCGTGGACTTGGTTTTTCTTGATATTTTACACAAGGATTATTTTGAATTAAGTCTGGGAAAATACTATATAACTCTCGAATAACTTGTTGTTTAAAAGCACTTTCATTGTTTTCAAATTTAATATTATTTCTTTTCTCAATATAGTCTTGAGGATATGTAGCAATTAATTTATCAGCAATAAATCTAGCTGTAAATTTTTGGTTAGGATTAGATTTTAAAAATTCTAATGCTTTTTGTGCTTGTGATAATTTCATATTATTGAGAAAAATAAAAAACCCCACTATTTCTAGCAGGGTTTTAATTTTATTTCAAATGTCTGACTTAGTGCTGTAATACCGAAATATCAGCCACTTTCGTAAACAAGCCTCGAAGCTGCGCAAGCATACGTAAACGGTTTGCTTTCAGGTCAGCATCATCAGCCATCACCATGACGCCGTCAAAGAACGCATCCACTGGCGCACGAAGTGCAGCAAGTGCAGACAACGCAGCAGTATAGTCTTTAGCAGCAAATAACGGCTCAACTTGAGGCGCAATTTTAGCAAGTTCAGCGAACAATGCTTTTTCAGCATCTTCAACCAAGTTTACTTCAACTACAGCACCTTCAGGAGCAGTTTCTTTTGCCAGAATGTTGGCAACACGCTTGTTCGCAGCAGCAAGAGCAGCCGCTTCAGGTAATGCACGGAAGTGATTAACCGCATTTACACGCTTGTCAAAATCAAGCGGTGATTTTGGCGATAACGCCTGAACAGCTTGAATCACATCAACAGCCACGCCTTGGTCTTCGTATTTCGCACGGTAACGACCTTCAAGGAATGCAACAGCATCCGCCAAAGTCTTGTCGTGATCTTTCAATACATCGCCATAAGCAGCAAGTGCAAGTTTGATCAAATCTTCAATTGAAACATCAAGCTCGTTTTCAGTCACAAGACGCAAAATACCAATTGCAGAACGACGTAGTGCAAATGGGTCTTTAGAACCTGTAGGCGCTTGACCAATACCGAAAATACCTGTGAGCGTATCTAAACGATCCGCAAGAGCAATGGTTGTACCAGTTTTGGTTTTCGGTAAAACGTCACCTGCGAATTTAGGTAAGTATTGCTCACCTAAAGACTCAGCCACTTCCGCATTTTCACCTTCAAGACGTGCGTAGTAAGTACCTGCAATACCTTGAAGTTCAGGGAATTCACCCACAAGCTCAGAAGTTAAGTCACATTTTGCAAGAAGCGCCGCTTTTTCAGCATCTTCCGCTTTTGCACCTGTAATAGGCGCAAGTGCTACAGCCAATTTCGCAATACGTTCAGACTTGTTCCAAAGCGTACCCAATTCAGCTTGGAATACCATGTTTGCAAGTTTCTCTTTACGAGATGCAAGCGGTTGCTTTTGATCTTGTAAGAAGAAGAATTCAGCATCTGACAAACGTGGACGAACCACTTTCTCGTTACCTTCAATAATTTGTGTCGGGTCTTTCGACTCGATGTTTGACACAGTAATGAAGTAAGGTTGAAGTTTATTGTCAGCGTTCACTAAGCAGAAGTACTTCTGGTTGTCCTGCATCGTGGTGATCAATGCTTCTTGAGGAACAGCAAGGAAGCGTTCTTCGAAGCTTGCACGAAGCGCAACAGGCCATTCAACGAGTGCAGTCACTTCGTCACGAAGATCCGCAGGGACAATTGCAATGGCATTCACTTCATCAGCAAGTGCTTTGACTTGTTGATCGATGATGGCTTGACGCTTTTCAAAAGACGCTACAACGTAAGCCGCTTTTAACTTCGCTAAGTATTCGTCTGCATGCGCTAAAGTGATTGCTTCAGGTGCATGGAAACGGTGGCCATAAGTCACGTTACCTGCTTTGTGGTCTTGAATTGTTGCATCAACCACATCGTTGTCTTTCAACAACACAACCCATTTCACAGGACGTACGAATTCAGTACGGCTTGCCGCAGAACGCATACGTTTTGCGATTGGAAGATTATCCAATGCATTTTGTAAAATTTGTGGCAATAAAACGTCAAGGCTTTGACCTTTGACATCTTTTAAATAGCATACTTTTTCAACTTTACCTGCTTGGAAAGTTGATACTTGATCAACCGTGATGCCTTGACCACGCATAAAGCCTTCAAGTGCTTTCGTCGGGTTGCCTTCAGCATCAAAGGCTGCCTGTTTGGCAGGGCCGTCAAAACGTTTTTGTGTGTCTGCTTGTGCAGCATCAACATTGACAATTTTAAGTGCAAGACGACGTGGTGCTGCATAGGCTTCGATTGAATCAAAAGCAAGACCAGCATCTTTTAAGCCTTTTACGGTTTCTGCATGTAAGGCATCACGTAATTTTTTCAGGCTTTTTGGTGGAAGTTCTTCACAACCCAATTCGAACAAAACGGTATGTTTAGACATTATTTGCTCTCCTTGTTTGCTTCTTTCGCTTCTGCTTCAACTTGTGCTTTTAACTGTGCCAACACTTCATCACGTAATGCAGGTTCAGCCATTGGGAAACCAAGTTCCGCACGTGCAGCCACATAGCTTTGTGCAATTGAACGGGCTAAGGTACGTACACGTAAAATATAACGTTGACGTTCAGTCACAGAAATCGCGCCACGCGCATCCAATAAGTTGAAGCTGTGTGATGCTTTCACGACTTGCTCATATGCAGGCAGTGGAAGTTTCGCTTCAATTAAGCGCGTTGCCTCAGCTTCGTAGAAATCGAACAATTCAAACATTTTTTCAACGTTGGCATATTCGAAGTTATAGGTCGATTGTTCCACTTCATTTTGATGGAACACATCACCATACGTTACCGTACCGAACTGACCTTTGGTCCAAACCAAATCATAAACAGAGTCTACACCTTGCAAGTACATTGCAAGACGTTCAAGACCGTAAGTGATTTCGCCAGTCACAGGGTAGCACTCAACACCACCGACTTGCTGGAAGTACGTGAACTGCGTTACTTCCATACCGTTTAACCAAACTTCCCAACCTAAGCCCCAAGCACCCAGTGTTGGAGATTCCCAGTTGTCTTCTACGAAACGAATATCGTGAACTAAAGGATCAATACCGATCGCTTTTAATGAATCGAGATAAAGCTGCTGGATATTGTCCGGGTTTGGCTTAAGCACCACCTGGAATTGATAATAATGTTGCAAACGGTTCGGGTTTTCACCATAACGACCATCTTTCGGACGACGTGACGGTTGAACATAAGCGGCATTCCAGGTTTCAGGACCCAGCGCACGAAGGAAAGTCGCAGTGTGGAATGTCCCTGCACCCATTTCCATATCATAAGGTTGCAAAATGACGCAGCCTTGCTCCGCCCAGTAAGTTTGTAAGGCAAGAATTAAGCCTTGGAAGGTATCAATATGCGATATGGCGCGACTCATGGTCATCCACTTAAAATTAGAGAAAAATTGTGCTCAATTATAAGGACTTTGCAGGGGAGTGGCAAAGGGTTAATGTACGGATACTTTTTTGAAAAAAATAAAACAGGCTTAAAGGATACGCGGCATTTAGAAGCTTACTGCGATTTTAGCTGTACTGGCCGATACAGGCTGATCTGAAAATCAGGAATAAATCAGATGTATGGCATGCTGTTAAGCGGAGAATCATAAAGTTCAACGGATCTCATACGATTGCGACTCTAAAATTAGTTTAATATTCACGCAATATAATAATGCTTAAAAATAAGGAACTTCATGACCACTTACCAAATTCAATGCCATTTAAAATACAAGGTCGTGCAACCGACAGAATTTATTTTTATGCTTCAGGCGGCACATCATTCCGATCAGAATATTCTCGAAGAAAAACTCAGCTTTAATCTGCCCGTAGCATGGCATGAATTTCAGGATGCTCAGCATCAAAACCGTCATGTTCGGCTACAGGTTGAACCCTGTGACGCTTTTGAGCTGAATTATACGGCGACAGTGGTTCGTCAACCGAGTCTCTCTCTTGAGCTTCAGCAAGGTCTGAAAGAAGTAGCCATTCCTGAGCTGCCCGATGAAGTCTTGCCTTATTTGCTGGCCAGCCGTTATTGCAATTCAGATTTATTACTGGAAATGGCGAAACGCTCATTTGGCTGGATGACACCGGGCTATACGCGGGTCAAGGCGATTGAACAGTGGATTTATAACAATATTTTTTATGTGTCTGGTAGTTCCGACCAATTTACCACTGCCACAGATGTACTGGTGCATCGTGCAGGCGTATGTCGTGACTTTGCCCATTTAGGCATTGCCCTATGCCGTGCCTTGGGAATTCCGGCACGCATGGTGGTCGGTTATGTGGAAATTGAAAAGTTTTTACCCGATTTTCATGCCATTTTTGAAGCCTATTTAGACGGTGGCTGGGTGCAGTTTGATCCGACCCGTTTGGCTCCAGTCGAAAATCTCATTCGGATCGGCACTGGAATCGATGCCGGAGATGTGGCATTTTCAACCTATTATGGTGAGGTCGAGCTGTTAAAAATCCAGCCATTGATTCAACCTGAATGAATGATAGGCCGTAATAAAAGTGATCTAAGAGATATCTAAGTGAAATGGCTTAAAAGGATTTTTTCCATTCCAGAGGTGGGCGGAGATAGCGCAGCCCTTATAAAAAAATCTGGTTGAGTATTTTAAGCTAAGCGAAATATTGTTTTAAAAAGCCTGCGTTCGCGAATGATGAAAAGATGTAAAACACAGATGCCTTTCATCTGGCTTGGTTCTATAATGCCCAAAATCTATAAACAATAAGATCAGGCGCATTGTGTTTCACTCCCATCTCGACTGGCTCAATACCTTAAAACCGAATTTCAAAGTCCTTCCACTCAAAGACCGTTTGCTCTGCGGAGCTGGAGCACTATTGGGTTTGGTAGTTTCGTCCTTGTTGAGCTTATGGATTTTGGGGGATTTTGAAGCCTGGTATATTGCCCCGATGGGCGCATCCTCGGTATTGCTGTTTGCGGTGCCTGCCAGTCCTTTGGCACAGCCCTGGAATATTCTGGTCGGGAATACCATTGCTGCCGTGATTGGCGTGAGCTGTGCCTTGTTAATTGCCAGTCCGACCGAAGCCTTTAGTGTAGCTGTGGCCTTGGCGATCGTCCTGATGATGACCACGGATTCCCTGCATCCACCGAGTGGCGCCGTAGCGATTACCGCAGTGCTGGGTGGCCAGCCGGTGCATGAACTCGGTTATGCCTTTGTATTTTATCCGGTACTACTCAATTCAATTTTACTGATGGTAATTGCCATTGTCTTTAACCGGATGATTGGCAAGGATTATCCGCAGCAAGCCCAATTAAATACTCGTTCCAAGGATCCGACGCCGACCCAGAAAGTCACCATTCAACCGCAGGATATTCAGGAAGTGCTGGATCAGCGCACCGAGCTGCTGGATATCAGTGAATATGACCTGCAAAAAATCATTCTGGAGGCACAAAACCGCGCCAATGCGCGTGCGGTGCATGAATTTAGCTGCCAGGATATTATGACGAAGGATGTGGCAACCCTGCATGAAAATGATGATATCCAGCACGCACTGGACAAGTTTAAACAGATGAACCTGATGAGCCTGCCCGTCGTTAATGCCGATGAACAACTAGTCGGTACACTGGCAATGTATCAGGTGGTGGAATGGTTCAAGCGCGCGGCTGATGTCCGTAGCAGCTGGGAGCATCAGGTCAAACATATCATGACCCGTAAGGTAATTACGGTGCAGCCTTTACAACCCATTCAGGATCTGGTGCCGTATTTTGTCGAGCGTTCGTTCAACTATATTCCGGTGGTGAGCGAGCAGCAATTGGTGGGAATTATCAGTCGGGCAGATATGATTGCCGCACTGAATCAGGAGCTGAATCATTTTAAAATGAAAGTTTAAAACCGAATTAAAACGGAATTTAACAGAGCATGTGTGATCAACTCTGGTCAGCTTGCCGGCTGAGAAAACTGTAAAATAGTGCCATCGGCAGGGAAAAACACAGCAGAAACAAAAAATGGGAACTAAAATTTTCACTTGAAGGATGCGAGATATAGGCCAGAATCAGGGTTCCCAGTACGCAGCTCATTAAAATCGTGATGATATTAAACAGTTGATAATGGCGTAGCAGCAGGTGAGTCACCAATAGGAAAGGGAAGATCATCATCCAGTAAGTCAGGCAGACAAAAAAGCTAATAAAAAGCGCTGAAAACAGGCTCTTGAAAATGGAGAAAATCCCATAGCTGGCTTCATGAAATAGCGCATAAGGGAATAAAATTACAGCTATGATCAGAGGTGCAAGCGCGAGGTTAAATGTCATTTTCCAAGGGGAATTCTGGATCGGTTGAGAGATTAAGTGAAATATCCTGTCCACTATCTATCTGCTACTTTTTGATGTTTTTAATATAAAGACTTTATCTTTATCATTGTTAAAAGCATATTATTTTTCGATGAGAGAAAGATTCAACATATAGGCGATTAATACGACAAAGCACACCGGAGTGTGCTTTGTGGATGGTGTGATGCTTAAAACTTTAATGATTAAATAAAGAACCAGTAAATAAACAGTGAAATAATAAAGATACACATGATATTCAGTACAAAACCGACTTTCATCATTTCGCTTTGCTGGATATGACCGGTTCCAAAAACAATCGCATTTGGCGGGGTAGCAACCGGCAGCATAAAGGCACATGAGGCACCAATACCAATGACAATCACCAGAATTTCTTTGGGCATGCCCATCTGATCCGCAATCGCGGCAAATACTGGTACCAGCAAGGCAGCTGAAGCGGTATTACTGGTAAATTCAGTCAGGAAGATAATAAAAGTAGCGACTACGAAAATAATCATCAGCGGGGAGGCATCACCAAAGGCATTGGCCAGAGTTTGACCCAGTACCAGCGAACTGCCTGAATCCTTCAGAATGGCACTCAAGGTCAGACCACCACCAAATAGGTACAAGACCCCCCAGTCGGTATTTTCTGCAATCTGTTTCCAGCTTGCGGTACCCAGAATCACCACCATACAGGCAGCCAAAATTGCAATCCAGGTATCCGGCTGGGAAATACCAAAAATTTCGGTGAATTTTTTACTGAAAATCCAGGCAATTGCAGTACAGAGAAAGAGGATCATGGTGGCTATACGGGTGCCGGTCCAGGGAATATCTTCGGTCGCAAATTGTATTTTATGATTCAGTTTTGGACGTAGTACCAGATATAAACTGACCAGCATGGCAGGAAGAATAATGAACATCATCGGCAAGCCGATTTTCATCCAGTCGGCAAAATCATAGCCGAGGGCCTTGGCGGCAATGGCATTCGGAGGGGAACCGACCATGGTGCCCAGTCCGCCAATACTGGCCGAATAGGCAATGCCGAGCAGGATAAAGACAAAAGTTTTACGATCCTTGCTGACATCCAGATGTGAAAGCAAGCCTAAGGCCAAAGGCAGCATCATGGCAGCAGTCGCCGTATTGGAAATCCACATGGACAGCAGCGCCGTCACCACAAAAATCGCCAGTACAGAAATGCCCAGATGCCCTCTGGACATGGAGATGATCCACATGGCAATTTTCCGGTCCAGTTTCTGGATATGCAACGCCGTTGCCAGCGCAAAACCACCAAAAAACAGGAAAATGACAGGATCGGCAAAAGTGGCCAAAGCGGCTTGCGTGGTAATCGGAACCAGTTCTTCACCAGAGGCCATTGGCATGGCCAGTAATACTGCCATCACAGGGACGAGTAAAGCTGTAATCGTGATATGAATGGCTTCAGTCAGCCATAAAATACCGATAAAGGCTAAAAGTGCCAGTCCTTTATTGGCATTCTGGTCATAGGGCAGGTAAAGATATAAGCCATAGGCTACAATGGCTGCGACAAAAATAAGAATCCAGCCTTTAAGCAGCCCTTTGGGCATGGCATTGGTCGGGGTAGCTAGGTTGGTCTGAGTCATATGCTCTCCTTGCAAGATTTTTATTTACATCATTTTTTATATTAGCTTTAAATTTGTAATTTTGTTTTGCTTAAAAAATATCCTATTTAAAGATACTATAACCAGATTGTTGCAATAATCCAGTACTTTGCCAGAAGGCATACAGGCCCAAGCCGAAAAGTAAAGCCAAGACAATCCATTTGAAGTGTTGCTGAGATAAACGATGGCGTATTTTGCCTCCAATCCAGACACCAGCAAGGGCGAATAAGCTGATCCCGATCAGAATATGCTGTTGATGGGTTTCCAGTGTGATCAGAATTGGAAAAAGTAAAACCAGCTGGATCAGTTTACCGGCAATGAAATTGAGATTACTGATAATGACAATAGCTGTTTTAGACAGCTGGCAACTCATCAGATACATCATTAAAAAAGGTGCCATAGCATTGGTCGCACCTCCAATAATGCCGGCCAGTAAACCAAAACAGAGCATACTGGAAATATGCGGACTAACTTGCAAAGGCCGTGCCCGTAATTGGTCCAAGACATAAAATATGATTACTAGACCTAATAACAGTTTTAAATAAGCCTCATTTAGCCAAAGTAACAGTTTGACCCCGAGTACACTGCCGATCAGGCTACTAAGCATTAGTGGCCAATAGCGTTTTATATAATAGCCAATGCTATTCAAGAGACTATGCGTAGGATCGGCATTCAGCATGATCAGATTCAGCAGCAGGCAGGGCAGAATGACAAGCGTAACCGCGATACTAAGCGGATATGCACTGGACAGAACAGCCGTACTCATCATGGGAAAGCCAAAGCCGCTTAAACCATGCAGCAGGGCTGCTAAGGCACAGAGCCACAGCATCATCCATTCTGCCTGAGTCATGTGAAATCCATTTCAAAAATTGGAATCTTGAACTTATCGTGAATTCAACTAAGAAAGAAAGTGAAAAGCTGTAATACAGCAAAGAAATAACAAAAAATATAGGCAAAAAAAGCCACGATAACTTGGGGAAATTACCGTGGCATCAAAATTTCATCCCATTTAACCGGGGTGAAAGAGGAAGCTCTGCGATGAAACTGGTTAAGAACGCTTGTTAAAAATGACTGTACAGCTTAATAGCGTTTATCCTGATTCACTGTACGCACAGGATTTTGATAGCCCTGAGGTTGATGAACGCTGTCATGATCAATTCTGTACTGTTTTTTCGGCATGATTAACCACAACACCAGATAAACCAAAATACCCGGGAATGCGGCACTCATGATTGAAATCACCACAAAAATCAGACGTAATAAATTTGCGTTCCAACCAAAACGTTCAGCAATACCACCCATCACACCTGCAATCATGTTTGAGCGGTTAGAGCGATATAAACCAACATTGGCCATTAAAATCTCCTGATTAAAAATAGGTTTGAATCCTAAAACTGGATCCATACTTAAAGAAATGGAGTTTACTTAAACTTTTTAAAGTGCTGATTACAAATAAAATCGTTAAGTAATGTTAATAAAGATTAAAACCAGATCTAAGAGCTACTAACATAGTGAAAATTCTATTGAACTCTTGTGTAAAGTTCATCAGCTTTGCTGTGTTCTTTTTGCTCGCCATGTTTCCTATTTAGGTTTGTTAAAAATGAAATTGGATGTATCACGTTGTACATTAAGCAGTTTTTTTAAATGTAGCCTGATGTTGGGGAGTGTGGTGATTTTGCAAGCCTGTGATCAGCAGCAAGTCAAACCTGAAGGGGAAAGTCAGGCGACCTCAGAAGAGGGCGTTAAAATTTCCACTGCCAATACGAAGGCCGATGTAGTGACTGTCAGCGCCAAATCCTTAACTCAGGTCGCAGGGCAGGCGACTGTTCCGGTAGAAGCTGATTTAAACCCAGTAACTGTACCAGAGGATGCTAAAGCATTTATTGGCCGCTATCATACTGAAATCGATTGTGATGGCCGCTTTGCGCCTTGTACTGAAGGTAAGGCAGAATTTATTTTGACTCTAATGCCGGACGGTACGGTGCATCGCAGTATTTTACAGTATGGGAAGGTATTTATTGATAATACCAAAAGCAGCACCGCTCACAATATCACCTACCGTAAAGACCGCTGGTTTATCAATCCTGAGCGTACCGATATAGTAGTGAATCGTAAAGAAGGGGCGAGCTTTTACTATAAGATTAAAGATTCAAATCACTTAGTCATGAATCTGGAAAAAATCTATAGTGAAAAGGAAAAAACCAACCGGGAATTATTTGATCGTGGCTATCCGGCACCTTCAAAAGCCTATGAACTGGTCAAAGACACATCCTTTCATATTCAAGAATAATGCCCGATAATAATCGGCTGATCTGGTCGAAAGCTTAATTCAAATACTATTTAGATTAGACAATAAAGGCAAGTTGCGGGAACGCGTGAACATAAAATCTGGATGCAGAAATACACGACCAAAACATCGCAATTTAATTAAAATATAATAAGGGAAATCAGAGAAACATTCTAAGGAAAGAATGGTGGGTCGTCCGCGATTCGAACGCGGGACCAACGGATTAAAAGTCCGCTGCTCTACCAGCTGAGCTAACGACCCCGAGGAATAAAAATGATGATGACCATTTTTATGACGCAAAAGTGTGGTGTACTTTTACGTGATTCTTTCGGAAGATGGTGGGTCGTCCGCGATTCGAACGCGGGACCAACGGATTAAAAGTCCGCTGCTCTACCAGCTGAGCTAACGACCCATCAAGGGATATCAAATAAGTGGTGGGTCGTCCGCGATTCGAACGCGGGACCAACGGATTAAAAGTCCGCTGCTCTACCAGCTGAGCTAACGACCCCGAACTATTATTCAAACTAGGTTTGAATATGCAGTGCAAGTCAAGCTAAATAGCTTAAAGCACCACTTTGTTTGATGGAGCGTATTGTAGCAAGATCTCATTTCAGCGCAAGCAAAAAATAACAAAGTTGCCCATGTTTGATTATAAATACAACAATTATGCTTTATCTAAACAAAAAATAGGCAACTTCAGTACTTAGAAGCGATATTGATAGGCTTGGATATTGGCAAAAATATCTGCGGTGAGCTCGGAATACGCCGTTGCACCTGGCAATAAGACCAGCAGGCGTTCATCGGTTTTACTCGGATCAAATGCTTGCTCTTTCAATTTATTTTTCTGGTATTTAAAGGTGCCTGTAGTTTCGACCTGCTGTTGTAAGCGTAAAAATACCGGTACCGCATAAGCCGGTAAGCATTTTTTAAAGCAAGCGGTCATAGCTGCCAAATCTGCATCATTTAATTCTAGATCAGGTTGCAGGGTAATCGCGGCCATACCGGCACGACCATTGGTATTGGGAATTTCTACGCCATACACCACTGCTTCAACGATTTTGTCATACTCGATCAGCATGTTTTCCACTTCAGTTGTAGAAACATTTTCCCCTTTCCAGCGGAAAGTATCACCCAGACGATCGACAAACTGCGCATGACGGAAGCCGATATTGCGCACCAGATCTCCGGTATTGAAGTAAGCATCACCTTGGGTAAATACATCCTGCATGATGACTGACTTGTTTTTTTCCGGATCGGTATAGCCATCAAAGGGTGAACGGCGGGTAATTTTACCAATTAATAAACCAGTTTCGCCTTTTTTCACCCGCTTGCAGCGTCCTTTGGCATCCCGTACCGGCTCATGTTTATCTTTATCAAAAGCAATAATCGCATACGGTGTGGGTGAGAAACCAACAGTATTGTCAAAATTGAAAATATTGCTAAAGCCGACATTGCCTTCACTGGAGGCATACAGTTCCAGTACTTCCTGAATGCCAAAACGGGATTTAAATTTATCCCAGATATTCGGGCGCATCCCGTTACCAATCATCTTGGTCACGCGGTGGCCTTTTTCCAGTTCAGATGGGGGAGCATCCATCAGATAGCGGCACAACTCACCGACATAACCAATCGCAGAGGCATCAAATTTTTGCACATCCTTCCAGAAAGAAGAGGTCGAAAATTTACGGCGAATAGCCAGGGTGCTGCTCCCTGCAATGACACCGCACCAGCACACCACCATGCCTGTGGCATGATAAAGCGGGAGGGTACAGTACATCACATCATCTTTATTGAGATTCAGCACATGCCCATAGGTGCCATAAGCCAGCGTCCAGCGACCATTGGTAAAGATCACCGCTTTAGGTAGACCCGTGGTGCCCGAGGTGTAAATATAGAACAGCCCGTCTTTGCCCTGTACCGAATGAGTAGTTGATGGATTGAATTTGGGAGCAAGATCGGTTTTTTCAGCCAGGTTGATAAAGCCTTCAGGCGCCTGACCCGGATCGGCTTGAGTGTTTTGATTTGCAAACCAGTGCAGGCGGTCACTGCTAATATTCAGGTCATTACAAATCTCGTTGACTGCATGACGACACTCTTCACCCACAATCAGGGCAATCGGTTTGACCAGATTGATACTGTGCGTCAGCACCTTGCCGACTTGAGAGGTATTGACCAGAGCGGTGGTCACACCCAGTTTAGCCAGACCAATCACGCTGGCAATCAGCTCAGGGCGGTTCTCGACCATGACAGCAACAACATCACCTTTCTTGGCGCCCAAGGATAGATAGAAATGGGCAATCTGGTTGGCCCAGGCATTGAGAGCAGCATAGCTATAGCTTTGCTCTTCAAAACGCAAGGCAATGCCTTCCGGGTTACGCTTGGTGGCTTTTTCAAAAGCCAGACCCAGCCCGGCCGGTGTGTTCGGAGTACGTAAATATGCCTGTCTTAGACCAGTGAGCAAATTGGGCACTTTGGTCAAGAAAGCCGGGATTTTGGCAGCGACATCTGCAATCCCAATCAGATCGTGTGGTTTCATTTGGGTCATGAGAATCCTATTTATTTTTCGTATCCGATACGTTCAATTTATATACAGTAGACGAGCTATCCATCTTTTAGCGTTAAAACACTAGTGCAATCAACCTATTCTGACTAAATCTAGCAAAAAAAACCTAGTCACCGAAATGACTAGGTTTTTTTAGATGACTGCAATTGAGCAAATTATGATTCAGTTGCAGTATTGGCTTTTTTCGGTGGACGACCACGTGGACGACGTGGACGAGCAGCCTGTTTCTCCGCTTTTTCAGCTTCGCTGGCTTCAGTGTCTTCTGTTGTTACTTCGGCCTGATCCTGGGCTTCTGTAACAGGAGCTTCTGATTCAGCATTTGCTTCAACTGGCGCAGCATCTCTAGGTTGAGCTTCAGTCACTGGAGCCGCTTCTGTAGGAGCTGTATCTACTGGTGCCGTCGTTTCAGTCGCTTGTTCAGCTGGCTGAGCATTTACGGTTTCTTCAATAGCGATTTCAGTGGCTACTGGAGTTTCAGTTGCTGCTGCTTCAGCAGACTCTGCTTGTGCTTCTGTTGCTACAGGTGCTTCTGGTACAGTTTCAACTGCCGGAGCTGTTTCTACTTTAGCCTGTTGCTTGGCTTGTTGCAGGGCCTGTTCTGCAGCCTGTTTAGCCAGACGGCGACGCTCACGTGGATCGTTTGCGACACGTTTGTCCGACACCGGTTTTGGTGGAGTTAGATCCAGAACTGGAGCAGGCTCTGCTTCAACCTTGGCTACGGTCACTTGAACATCACGGGTGACCGGTTTTTTCTCTGTGGCAGGCGTTGCTGCAGCCACCAGACTCGCGTTGTACTCTTTTGTGAACTTCTCTAGAGCACGGTTGAAGGTTGGCAATAAACCAAACTGTTCAATCAGTACGGAGCAGTCTTCACCATAAACATGGCGAATCAGGCTACCAATGGTGAACTGACCCAACGTTGGTACTTGTGAAGGAGTCAACTTCTGAACTGTAGCCTGTTGAGGCTGTCCTTCACGCTGCTGACGACGACGCTGACGCGGATCGTTGCTGGCACGTGGTTTTTCAGCGCTTGATTCTTCAGCTGGCACAACCTCTTCAACAGGAGCTGTCAGTGCAGCTTCCACTACATTTTCAGCAGCGGCTTCTTCAACTGGCGCATCTGCCGGTGCAGTAACTTCAACCGTTGGCGTTACAACTGCAGCATTGTCATTCAATGCCACGATTTCGCTTTTCGCCTGGTCAATATTCACGACCATGGCTGTTGGCATCACGTCTTGACGTGGTGCATCGACCAACTCAACACGAAGCTGCTTGTCATTGACTGCTGGCGCTTCAACGACTGCAGGTGCTACTTGTTGAGCTTGCTCATTCAGTACGCTTGGATCGCGGTGGCGATTTGGACGTTCCTGACGTGGCTGGTTACGGCGGTCACGACGTGGCATTGCCTGTTGTGGCTGTTGTTCATTGTTTTGAACATCATTTTGCTGAGATGGCTCGTTATGATGCTGACGGCGAGAATTACGCTTGTTTTCACGTGCTTCATGACGTTGTTCTTGACGAGATACCTGAACCACTTCTTCATGCACCTGATGTTGCTGAGGAGCGGAAGCTTCAGACTGAACCTGCTCACGCGGTTCTTTGTGCTTCGGATTGCGTGGTTTTTTGTTGTTATGACGTGGTGCTCTTTCATCACGCTCTGCCGGTTTTTCAGCATCACGTTCCTGTTTTTGCGCTACAGTCGATGGTGCCAGGTAAGCATTGCTGCTTGCCGGAGCAGCAGGTTGAGACACTTGCTGTGGAGCAGGTTGTGCCACCGGTGCAGACAATTGACCGAACTGACCACGGCTCACCGCACCGCCATTGATCATTTGTTCAATTGCTGCAGCTGCATTGTTGGCAGTACGCGATTGATCAACAGTCGCTGCCTGTTTTTGAACAAACAGGTTTTCTAACCATGCGCATGGGCTAGATGCAGGAGCAGCAACTTGTGCTTGGGCTGGAGCTTGTTGCGCAACAGGTACTTGCTGTGCATTTTGGTTTTGCTGGTTACGGCGTTTATTGTTTCTGCCGTTGTTTTGCTGTTGAGCAGGCGCTGGTGCAGCAGCATGCGTATGTTGTTCTTCTTCTAAATGCCATTCAGATGACTCATAGCCCAACTCTTTTTCACTTGAACGAGTTGCTTCAGTACGTTCATAGCTGGTTGGTGCAAAGCCTTCGGCATTATAAGTGATTTCATAATGCGGTGTTTCCAGATGCGGGTGAGGCAACACAGTCACACGTACATTTGAAGTCTGTTCTAAATAGACCAAGGTGTGACGTTTTTCATTCAATAAGAAGGCAGCAATTTCGACTGGAACTTCGACTTGAACTTCACCATGACGTTCACGTAGCGCGATCTCTTCCACTTTACGCATAATCGAAAGTGATAAAGAACGAAGATCACGAACCATGCCGGTACCATGGCAGCGTGGGCAAACGTAGCCAGTCGCTTCTTCAAGAGAAGGACGCAGACGTTGACGGCTCATTTCCATCAAACCAAAACGTGACAATTGACCGAACTGGATACGGGCACGGTCACTTTGCGTCGCTTCACGCAGCTTCGCTTCCACCATACGCTGGTTGCGGTCTTTGGTCATGTCGATGAAGTCGATCACCACCAGACCACCGATATCACGTAAACGTAATTGACGCGCGATTTCTTCTGCCGCTTCAATATTGGTATTTAACGCGGTGTCTTCAACGTCGCTACCGCGAGTCGATTTTGCCGAGTTAATGTCAATTGACACTAAAGCTTCAGTTTGATCGATTACGATCGAACCGCCCGAAGGAAGTTTTACTTCACGTTCATAAGCAGTTTGAATTTGACTTTCAATCGCGAAATGCGCAAATAAAGGTTCATTTAAGGTATAAGTTTTCAGTTTTTCTAACTGACGTGGCATTACCGCTTTTACGAAGTTATAAGCTTCGTTATAAGCTTGTTCTGAGTCAATCAGGATTTCAGCAACATCATCACGCAGGTAGTCACGAATGGCACGTGTTACCACACCCGCTTCCTGATGTACCAGCATTGGCGATGGGCCTGAACTTGCCGTGCTCTGGATTTGTGCCCAAAGGTCTAACAAGTGCTGTAAGTCGAGTTGCAATTCTTCTTGTGAACGGCCAATCCCGGCAGTACGCACAATCACGCTCATACCACGTGGCACGTTCAGTGTTGCCAGCATTTCTTTCAGTTCTTCACGCACTGAACCGGAAATCTGACGGCTGATACCACCACCTTTCGGGTTGTTTGGCATTAATACCAAATAACGGCCAGCAAGTGAGATAAAAGTAGACAGGGCAGCGCCTTTGTTGCCACGCTCTTCTTTTTCCACCTGAACCAGAAGTTCGGTGCCTTCAGTGATCAGTTCACGGATATTTGAAGTTTGGCGAGGGTCGGCTTTGTAATATGAATTTGCGATTTCACGCATTGACAGGAAGCCTTGGCGACCTGCACCGTATTCAACGAATACAGCTTCTAAAGAAGGTTCAACGCGAGTCACGTGACCTTTGTAGATATTGGATTTTTTTTGTTCACGGGTACGATTTTCTAAATCAAAATCGTAAAGACGCTGACCAGTGACAAGTGCAACGCGAATTTCTTCGGCATGTGTTGCATTAATCAACATACGTTTCATGGGTGTAACACCTTATAGTGATACACAGCAAAAAATCGCTATACACGTAGCGAACATCACACATCACGGATCAATGGCTCAAATCTGCAATGAATTTCATTGTGGTTTGAGTCTTTTATGACCGAGCTCTATTTAATATAGATGGGCTTCGGTTTTTGATTCACGTATTGATGATGGCAATACGGCTTCAATCTTTAAACGGATTAAAGTCACCTGAACGCTTCACTGGCGGACGAGCGGTGCATTGGATGTGTGTAACTTTCACTGTCACATTGCTCGAAGATCATCCCTTCTTTATAGAAAGTGTCTTGATACGGAATTGTCGTCGTATCTTTACAAACTGTGCAGATCCAATGCATCAACGCTGTAGCCTGAAGTCGTCTTCAGGTTGCGACTAATCTGATGTGTATCAGTTTACGTTTAAAAACCAACAAAGTTGGCGACATATTTTTTAAGACAAACTGATTTATGTACCTGAGGTACAATTAAACGCAACAGTTTGCTTTGTTTGCCGATATAATAAGCCTTCGGCGTGGCATAATTCTTTGGGGACCTTCCCGTATCATGTGAGTCTTTAATTGAACAATCAAGTTCAGAAAAATCTGAAATGATTCAACTTTTACTCACAAACGATGGTTTCCGTGCGCTGACTATATCAAACCTTGCATCATCTGCCTATGGGCTAAGCTTATGTTTCTTGTGTAAAGCATAACCTAAGTGATCAGTTTTTAATCAATTTTAGTATTTTTTGGGTCATAGTAACTGTATGAATTCTACGCAACAATGGCAAAACGTCACTTGGTTTGAAGTGGATGAACATCAAGATGGACAACGCATCGATAATTTCCTGTTTAGTCGTCTGAAAGGTGTGCCAAAAAGCCGTATCTATCGTCTGATTCGTGAAGGCCAGGTTCGCGTTAATAAAAAACGCATTAAAGCAGAAACCAAACTCGCAATCGGTGACCAGATTCGCGTTGCGCCGATTCGCTATGAACAAAAAGATGAATCTGCTGCACCTGTTTCTGACAAAGTGGCACAAGGCTTATTGGCCCGTGTGATTTATGAAGATGAAGGTTTGATGGTCGTGAATAAACCTTCCGGGATTGCTGTGCATGGTGGTAGCGGTGTAGCCTATGGCCTGATTGAGGGCTTGCGTGCCGCAACCGGTAAAAAGTATCTGGAACTGATTCACCGGATTGACCGTGATACTTCCGGTCTGGTGATGATTTCCAAAAAGCGTAGCGTGTTGAAAACATTACAAGATATGTTGCGTGAACATAAAATCAAAAAAACCTATGCCGCTGTAGTAAAAGGGCAGGTCAGTCTGGATAAACAGCTGATTGATGCACCTTTACATCGTTACGAGCTGGCCAATGGTGAACGTCGTGTCTGCGTGTCCCCGAAAGAAGGTAAAGAGTCTAAAACCCAGTGGAATGTGCAGGAACGTTTTATGCATGCCACACTGGTGTATGCATCTCCGCTTTCTGGTCGTACCCATCAGATTCGTGTTCATGGTTTGAGTATTGGTCATCCGCTAGTAGGCGATGAAAAGTATGGTCATGAAACAGAATATCGTGGGCCAAAACCACGCCGTTTGTGTTTACATGCAATGCGTCTGGACATTCCGGGCTATCCAGCGATTGAAGCGCCATTGCCGGAAGATATGCAGAGTCTGGTGGCGCAGTTAAGAGCGCAGAAAGCGGATAAACCGGCTGCCCAATAAGGACTTATTTTTTCTTTTAATAAATTTAATCCACCCTCACCCTCCTTTGAAAAAGGAGGGAATTCCCCTATTTCTTAAAGAGGGCTAGGGGAGATTAAATTTCGAAAGAATCCTCTCCCTAAGCAGCACTGCTGAGCAAGTCTCCTTCTTGCACGTCGTTTAAAGCAGTGCTTTAAACTCGTTCAGGAGAGGGAACGTTACTTATTAAATAGTAATGTTGAATTAAAACTTCATTGATAATTCGACTTTATTGGTTCTTTTATTAAAGTCATTTGCTTAAGAATGAAAAATTCCTTCTCCTTGTAGGAGAGGGCTTCAAGACTGAATCAAATCTAGGAAATCTTTTATGAACTCACCTGTAAAATTGGTCATTTTCGATTGGGATGGCACTTTATTTGATTCAGTCGGTCAAATCGTGGCGAGTTTGCAGTTTGCCGCACAGCAGTTTCAGCAGCCGTTAACGGATGCAGATGCGAAAAGTATTATTGGACTGGGTTTACCTGAAGTTGCACAGCGTTTATTCCCGACAGTACCAGAATTACATACGGATATTTTGCAGGCTTATTCCGATCATTATGTTGCCAACTCATCAGGAGACTCCTGGTTTGAAGGCGTAGCGCACATGCTCGCAGATTTACAGCAGCAAGGCGTGAAGCTGGCAGTAGCCACAGGGAAAAGCCGTAAAGGTCTGGATCGTGTATTAAAACAGACGAACAGTGAAGAGCTGTTTGTGAGTACGCGCGCAGCCAGCGAAACCCATTCTAAACCTCATCCACTCATGTTAGAAGAAATTCTGGCGGAAACCGGTGTGCAGGCTGAACATGCGATTATGGTCGGTGATACGTCTTATGATCTGGAAATGGCGCAAAATATTGCCATGCCAAGCGTTGGGGTAAGTTATGGCGTGCATGCGCCTGAACTTTTAGCTCAATTTAATCCCGTTTGTATCGTGGATGATGTGGCTGCTTTGCATAGCGCTTTGTTGGCTAAAGTCCAATGGAAACAAGCAGTTTAATCCAGTATCTTGGTTGTAATGAAAAACAAGCAGTTCCCCGGTTTAAATTGGCTGGGGAATGCTGCAGATTTAAGCGCTGGTTCTTATCTTTTAGTCTAAAGTCGTAATTGTACTGATTTTATTCGGTCATATTATGGCAGTTATTTTGCTAAATAACGATGTGTTTTAAACAATAAGATTTTGTTTTATTTAATTTTTTATAAATTATTCTTATAGATAATAGCTATAGCAAAAAATAAAATAACTATTGGCACAAACGCCGGATTTTTCCCATCCTAAAACTGTTTATTCCTATGCTCGCTCTGAGAAAGGCAGTCCATGCGGATGATCAGCCTGATCATTTTCATATTTTCTGTCCTTCTTAGATCCCAGCATAAGCCTAATTTTTGCAGTTTAAGGAAACATTGATGTCGAATTCTGCTGTTGTTGAATCAGTTGCACAAGCACTTCGTAGCGCTGAATTATCACAAACTGCGATTGCACCGATTCGCCCGGAACTTGGCGGTGAAAGTGCTGACGTAGATATCGCCTATGCCGTTCAGGAAGTGAATACCGAGCGTGCTTTGTCTGAAGGTCGCCGTCTGGTGGGTCGTAAAATCGGTTTGACGTCTAAAGTCGTTCAAGCGCAACTGGGTGTAGATCAGCCGGATTTCGGTATGTTATTTGCCGACATGGCCTATGGCGATGGTGAAGCAATTCCAGCTGGCCTTCTGATTCAGCCGAAAGTTGAAGCAGAAATCGCATTGGTGATTAACCAGGATTTAACCAAAGAAAAACACACGTATGCAGACATTATCAGCGCAACTGATTATGCACTGCCTGCAATTGAAGTGGTCGATAGCCGTATCGAAAACTGGAAAATCAGCCTGATTGATACTGTGGCGGATAACGCATCTTCTGCTGCATTTATCTTGGGTTCTCAGCCGGTTAAGTTAGAAAAACTTGATCTTGTGAACTGCAAGATGGTGATGACGCGCGGTGAGGAAGTCGTTTCTCAAGGCGTGGGTAAAGCATGTCTTGCAAACCCACTCAATGCTGCGGTTTGGCTTGCAGATGAAATGGTGCGTCGTGGCCGTCCATTGTTGGCAGGTGACATCATCTTGACGGGTGCTTTAGGTCCAATGGTTGTGGCGCAACCAGGTGATGAATTCAAAGTTGAAATTGAAGGCTTCGGTTCAGTAACCGCTGCATTCGCTGCTGAATAATCAAGATTCCAAGAGAGTACATTCATGAAAAAGATTAAATGTGCAATGATCGGTCCAGGGAATATTGGTACTGATTTGCTTTATAAATTACAACGCAGCGAATGGTTAGAGCCTGTTTGGATGGTGGGGATTGACCCGACTTCTGAAGGTTTGGCGCGTGCTGCGAAAATGGGTTTAAAAACCACAGCTGAAGGCGTTGATGGTCTTCTTCCTCATGTGATTGCTGATGACATCAAAATTGCATTCGACGCAACTTCTGCCTATGTCCATGCTGAAAACAGACGCAAGCTGAATGAACTTGGCGTGTTGATGATCGACTTAACGCCTGCTGCGATTGGTCCATTTTGTGTACCACCAGTCAACCTTGAAGCATTACTACAAGCGGGCGAAGTACCAAACGTGAACATGGTGACATGTGGCGGTCAGGCAACGATTCCGATGGTGGCTGCGGTTTCTCGCGTTCAACCTGTTGAATACGGCGAAATCATTGCAACTGTATCGACTAAGTCGGTTGGTCCGGGAACGCGTAAAAACATTGATGAATTCACACGTACTACTGCAGGTGCCATTGAGAAAGTCGGCGGCGCGAAACAAGGTAAAGCGATCATCATCATTAACCCGGCTGAGCCACCTCTAATGATGCGTGATACTGTTCACTGTCTAGTAGAAGGTGAGCCGGATCAGGCAGCGATCACTGAATCTGTACATGCCATGATCAAGGAAGTTCAAAAATACGTACCAGGTTACAAGCTTGTAAATGGTCCTGTATTTGATGGCAACCGTGTATCAATTTACTTGGAAGTTGAAGGTCTGGGTGACTTCCTGCCGAAATACGCAGGCAACCTGGATATTATGACTGCAGCAGCTGCACGTACTGCAGAAATGTTCGCAGAACACGTGTTCAACATCGCTGAAGCTTAAAGGAATACCAAAATGTCTAAGATTATTGTTCATGATATGACTTTGCGTGATGGTATGCACCCGCAGCGCCATCAAACGACTGTTGAGCAAATGATTGCAATTTCAACAGCACTTGATGATGCTGGCGTACCTTTAATTGAAGTAACACACGGTGACGGCCTGGGTGGTTCATCAGTGAACTACGGTTTTGCTGCTGCAACGGATGAAGAATACTTGTCTGCTGTTGTGCCACGTATGAAAAATGCAAAAATTTCTGCATTGCTTTTACCTGGTATCGGTACGGTTGACCATTTGAAAATGGCACATGAAATTGGTGTTTCTACCATTCGTGTGGCGACGCATTGTACTGAAGCGGATTGTTCTGAGCAGCACATCACCGCTGCACGTAAACTAGAAATGGACACTGTGGGCTTCTTGATGCTTGCGCATATGGCATCTCCTGAAAAATTGCTTGAAGAAGCAAACAAGATGGTGTCTTACGGTGCAAACTGTATCTATGTGACAGATTCAGCGGGTTATATGCTTCCGCAGGACGTGATCGACCGTGTGGGTCACTTACGTCAACACTTGGATTCAAGCATTGAGCTTGGTTTCCACGGTCACCACAACTTAGGCATGGGTGTATCGAATACTGTTGCTGCGGTTCAGGCAGGTGCGGTACGTGTTGATTTGGCGTCTGCAGGTTTAGGTGCTGGTGCGGGTAATACACCACTCGAATTGTTTATCGCTGTGGCAAACCGTATGGGTATGGACACTGGTGTTGACTTGTTTAAAGTACAAGACGTTGCTGAAGATCTGGTGATTCCAATGATGCACAACCCGATCCGTGCCGACCGTGATGCGGCAACTTTAGGTTATGCCGGTGTTTACTCTTCATTCCTGTTGTTTGCTAAACGCGCTGAAGCGAAATATGGCGTATCTGCGCGTGAAATCCTGATGGAACTTGGTCGCCGTGGTACGGTTGGTGGTCAGGAAGACATGATCGAAGACTTGGCATTAACCATGTCTAAAGCGCGTGAGTTACAAGCTTAATTTTTAATGCAATCGTATTAAAATAAGGCTAATAAAAAAGCATCCAAAGTGGATGCTTTTTTATTATGAAGTAGTTTTAATAATATATTAAAACTCTGATCTCAGATATTTTAGTTATAGTGTTATGTGAAGATTATTTTAGTTTAATTTTTTCCTTAAACATAAAAACGATAAATAAAAAATATTATCTTAAAGTTTTTAAAAAAATTGCGCTTATTAATAAAGGAAACAGAAATTTGAATTAAATATCCGGTCAAATTTTTATTTTCTTTAATCGGTTTAAAATCTAAGAGATTGAGCGCTTAAATCTGGGCTTGGAATATGGAGAGCTAAAAGAGCAAAAGTTTAATACTGTGGTCGGATTTTTTATTTAAACCGACTTGCGCATGATGGCGGCATGGATTTTATCAGCTGAATGGGGAACTCATCATGCGTCGTCACAATTTACGGATTGCAATGCTTGCTGCGACAGCAACTTTAGGGACAACTGCAACGAATGCAGATTTTATTGACGACAGCAATGTTCAACTCAAATTTAAAAACTTTTATCTAGACCGTCAGTATCAAGATAACTACTCATCACGTAACTGGGGTTCTTGGTCACAAGGCGTGACTCTGGATGCCAAGTCCGGTTATCACGATATCGGTGGTGGTGTGCAGGTCGGTGCTGATGTACTGGTTCAGCATGCAGTTAAACTCAATGGCCGTGATAAAAATCCGGACTGGGTTTTACCACACGATGGCAAAGAATCAAAAGACCATTTCGGTAAAGTCGGCGCGACCTTAAAAGCCAAAGTGTCACAAACTGAACTGAAAGTCGGTGAGTTATTGCCTGTATCTCCAGTCTTGGTATTTGATCCATCGCGTCAGTTATTGACGACTTATAGTGGTGCCTGGTTAGAGTCTAAAGACCTTAAAGATACCAAGTTAACTCTGGCTTATATTGATGGTATTAACAACCGTTATGACAACCAGTTCCGTGATTTAACTAAATTTTCTCCACCAAGTTTCTATGATACGGGTGCTGAAGCTGATGGCATGTGGATTGCGGGTGTAGACCACCAGCTTACTAAAGAAGTAGGGGCGAGCTACTGGTATGCCGATGTTCAAGACATTTACCAACAGCATTATCTGGGTGTGAATTATAAAACTGCGCTTGGTGAAAAAACCAAATTAGATAGCCACATCCGTTACTTCGATAACTCGGAGTCAGGTGACAAGCTGTATGGTGAGATCGATAACCAGGCATTATCTGTCGCTGCAAAAGTGAATCATGGTGCACATACCGTAGGTGTAGGTTACCAGCAAATGTTTGGTGATAGCGCATTCCCGACATTGGGTGGCTGGGTGCCACAGCCTTATCTGGCGAACTGGGGGGTAGCGACCTTTACCGCGCCTGAAGAAAAGTCATGGAATGTTGCTTATGGCTATGATTTCTCTGAAATGGGTGCAAAAGGCTTAAATGTAACAGCCGTATATTTCAAAGGTTATGATCAGAAAGGGACGGGGGCGTATCAAGGTCAGAACTTCAATACGGATGAAGTGAATGCCATCGTGAACTACACTGTGCCAGAAGGTAAATTAAAAGGTTTGGGTGTACAGGCGATGTATATTGATGTGAATTTTGCCAATCCAGCAAAACCAGACCTGCAAGAATACCGTGTCGCCACCACTTATACGCATAAATTCTAATACCCGTATATTTTAAAAGCAGTCAGTCTTCTGGCTGCTTTTTGGTTTAGGAATGCAGTTAAAACCTTAGTTTATGTAGGGTTTAATTTATAAAAAAATATATAAAACAAACACTTAAATTATATCTATTTTGTTGGGTGCAATCGTAATTTTGTATCAGTTTGCTGCAGCTGAGCGGTTAATATAAGGGTGTACACAAGTCATTTTAATGAGTCAACTTGACGTCGAATTCTTGAAAATAGAGGGACACGCAAGCGAAAGACTGTAAGAGGAAGCAATATGAGCACTGTTCAAATCCCTGACTATCAAACAGATCCATTCTTTGGCTTAGAAGACAAATGGATTGAAACCGCTGAAGGCGAGTTGACCCATTACCACGAAATTGGTGAAGGTACGCCTATTCTATTTTTACACGGTTCAGGTACAGGTGTATCGGCCGCGGCAAACTGGTGGTTAAATCTGCCACAAATTGGTGAACAGGCACGTTGTATCGCGATTGATACCGTTGGTTATGGCCAAACTGTGGTTGCGCCGGGTACTGAATATGGTATCCGTGCCTGGGTAGATCATGCGATTCGTACGCTAGACGCTTTGGGTATCGAAAAAACCTGGTTAGTGGGTAACTCTCTGGGTGGCTGGTTAGCATTCCAGATGGCATTGGATTATCCAGATCGCATTTTGGGTATCGTGTCTATGGGTACGGGCGGTGCGAAACAGACAGCTGCACTTAAAGCTCACGCAAACCCAGTTCTTACAGAAGAAGGGATCAAGAAAACTCTTTCTATGTTTGTCGTAAATAAAGATCTAATTACTGATGAACTGGTAAAAGTACGTTTTGCTTCTGCTGCAAATGACTATGCATCAAATCGTTTAATGGATGTGGTTGGCGCACGTGACCGTGACCGTTTCGAATTCCCATTAGACTTCGAAAAAATGAAAGACATTACTGTGCCTGTACTATTGATTCATGGTACGCAAGACGTGGTGATTCCGGTTTCTCGTACTTGGGACATCCTGAACATCGTGCCAAATGCTGATGCACATATCTTCAGCCAATGCGGTCACTGGTCTCAAGTTGAAAAAGCAGATGAGTTCAACACTGTGATCAAAAACTACCTGGCTGTTCACGGCGTAAAATAAGTTTGATACAGTTTTAAAAAAGGATGGCTTTGGTCATCCTTTTTTATATCGGAAATATTTAAGGTAGCGCACCTAAGTGAGTTTGATTCTCATTTATTTGAATAAATATAAAAATCTAATAATTTTTATAGGTTTGAGCTATTTAAACTGAGAAAAATCCGAATGAAACTTTATTAGACTTAAGTGGTAAATGCAGTACATTTAGAGCTAAAAATACACAATTTGGGTCAAGGGCAAGTGACAAATTTAAGCGCCAGAAATAGATTCTTTATTATAAAATAGAATTAAAAATGGATTCTTAAGCATAAAATAATAAAACAAAAAAAGCACATGCCTATCATAAGTTGAATGGCATATGCCTAATGCAGGGAAGAAATAGGATTAATTTTGTTCGCTACGGTTAATATCCAGATAGAACACACGGGTCAAAAGCTCAAGAAATTTGCTCACGACATAGGATTTGTTGTTTTTATGGTAGCTGACATACAGGTCTAAATAGGGCAACTCCACGTCCAGCGGACGAATCACGGTATTATCCATGGTTAGTGGTGCAATATAGCCAGGCAAAATGGTACAGCCTAGGCCCATTCCGATCGAGTTGATATTAAATAAAATATTATCGGCCTTTTGCACGATATTGAGTTCAATGCCGTTGGCTTTGGCAAAGTCCAGAATAGCCTGGTTCAGGGTCAAGGACTGCTCTGCTGATGGAATAATAAAATCAATACCATTCAATGCTTTAACAGGAATTCTTTCGTATTTTGCTAAGGGGTGATCTTTAGGCAGGAGAAAAATCAGCGGTTCACGAATCACGAACTGGCTTTCAATTTCATCACTATTGAAATTATGACGGGTAAATGTCAGATCTAGATCACCTTTTTTTAACAAACGCATCTGCTCATTGTTGTTCAGGCTGAGCAGTTCAATTTTTAAATCTGGGTTCTGTACACGTAGATTTGGCAAGATATAGGGGAAGATTTTCATCTCGGCTACCGGTACAAAACCGATACGGAGCATTTGCTGTTTGGCCTGTGACACCTGACGTGCCATGGCAACGGCTTTGTCCGCCTGTGCAAGGGTGAGACGGGCCTGTTCCAGGAATACGGCGCCTTCTTCGGTCAGCTCTACTTTACGTTTGGTCCGGTTGAGTAGCTTTACCCCGACATCTTCTTCCAGGTCTTTGATTTGCTGGCTAAGTGAGGGTTGAGCCGTATAAAGTTTAAGTGCTGCCTTACTAAAATTGAGCTCTTCAGCAACGGTGATAAAGTAGCGAAGGTGTCGTAATTCCATGTCATCAACCCAAAGAGTAATCCAAAAAATGTCTTACTATAATTTCCTCAAAGTATAATCTATAAACAACTATGTCGTGAAGATTATTTTCCCATTCATAAACTAAATGCTCTGGCGGGATTAATAGATGTTTTAATATAAAAATTCACGTGCTTAATAATTGCTTTAAGCTCTTAATTGAAACAAAAAAAATATTTCCCGAAAAACGCTGTCAAATCCATCATCGTTGAAAAGTTGAGTCTATTACTTTGTGCCAAAGATAGGTCACAGGAGAGCTTTTCATGAGTGGAAAAATTGATGTGCGCGAAATCGATGCTTTAGTCGATGCACAAAATGGACGTATCACGCCATCTATTTATACAGATCCTGACATTTACGAATTAGAACTCGAACGTGTTTTCGGTCGTACTTGGTTATTCCTTTGCCATGAAAGCCAAATTCCTAAGGCTGGTGATTTCTTCAACACCTACATGGGTGAAGATCCAATCATTGTGGCACGTCAAAAAGACGGCTCAATTAAAGCATTCTTGAACCAGTGCCGTCACCGTTCTATGCGCGTAAGCTTCGCAGACTGTGGTAATACACGTGCGTTTACTTGCCCATACCACGGCTGGTCATACGGTATTGACGGTTCACTAAAAGACATCCCGCTGGAAGATCGTGCTTACCCACATGGTGCATGTAAAGAGCAATGGGGTCTGGTTGAAGTGAATCGTGTGAAGTCTTACAAAGGCCTGGTATTTGCTTGTTGGGATGAAACCACACCTGACCTAGAAGAATACATGGGCGATATCGCTTGGTACTTAGATGGCGTTGTTGACCGTCGTCCAGGTGGTACTGAAATCATCGGTGGTGTACACAAGTGGGAAATCGAGTGTAACTGGAAATTTGCAGCGGAACAGTTTGCATCTGACCAATATCACGCCTTGTTCTCTCACGCTTCTGCGATCCAAGTATTGGGCGCAAAACCAGATGACGAATCATCTAAGAAATTAGGTGCTGCGCAAACTGCTCGTCCAGTTTGGGAAACTGCCAAAGACGCGATCCAGTACGGTTCACGTGGTCATGGTTCAGGCTTCTTCTTCACAGAGAAACCAGACGCAAACGTATGGGTTGACGGTGAAGTTGCCAACTACTTCCGTGAAACTTACGACGAAGTTAAAGAGCGCCTAGGCGAGACTCGTGCACTGCGTCTTGCAGGTCACAACACCATGTTCCCAACTTTGTCTTGGTTGAACGGTACTGCAACACTTCGCGTATGGCATCCACGTGGTCCAAACAAAACCGAAGTATGGGCATTCTGTATTGCGGATGCTGAAGCATCTCAAGAAGTGAAAGAAGCATTTGAACGTTCTGCAACGCGTGCCTTTGGTCCAGCCGGTTTCCTCGAGCAAGATGACTCTGAAAACTGGATCGAGATCCAAAAAGTTTTACGTGGTTATAAAGCACGTCAAAACAAACTCATTATGGAAATGGGTAAAGGCAACGAAAAAGTACGTGAAGATGGTATCCCAGGTATCACCAACTACATTTTCTCTGAAACTGCAGCACGTGGTATGTACCGCCGCTGGGCAGATTTATTGATCCATGAAAAATGGGAAGACGTAGAAAAAGCAGCTGACGAATATGAGAAGGAGCTTATGAAATGAGTCAAATCAGCTTAGAACTTCATCACCAAATTAGTCAGTTTCTATATCGTGAAGGCAAAGCACTAGACGACTGGAAATTCCGCGATTGGCTGGACATGCTGGCAGAAGACATCTCTTACACGCTACGTACCACGCCAAATGCACAAACCCGTGACCGTCGTCGTTCAGTTGAACCACCTACCACTTGGGTATTCAACGACACCAAAGACTTGCTCGAACGTCGTGTTGCGCGTCTTGAAACCGGTATGGCCTGGGCTGAAGAGCCTCCATCACGTACCACTCACATGGTGAGCAACGTGATTGTAGAGCCGACTGAAGTTGAAGGCGAATACGACGTGTACGTAACGTATTTGTTATACCGTACGCAAAAAGAGAAAGACATTGTCATTTACTGCGGTAAACGCCATGACAAGATCCGTAAAGTTGAAGGCGGCCTCGGCTTCCAGATCTTCAACCGTAAGATCACGCTTGACCAAGTTACTTACAGTTCACATAACCTGAGTGTGTTCTTCTAATGAATAAGATTTTTGTATGCCAAGTTGACGAATTAGACGAAGGCGAAGCGTTAAAAGTAGATTGTGGCGTAAACGGTATCGAAGCGCTTGCTGTATTTAACAATGGCGGTGAATTCTTCGCTATGAACGATAAATGCAGTCATGGTAATGCTTCTATGTCGGAAGGTTACCTTGAAGATGACGGTACTGTGGAATGTCCATTGCATTCAGCACGTTTCTGTTTAAAAACAGGTGAAGCATTGTGTCTACCTGCAACTGATCCAATCAAAACATTCCCAGTGATTGTTGAAGATGGCCAATTGTTTGTAGAGATGGCAGGAGAGTAAGCATGGGTTGGCTACAGGGCGAAGTTGCACTTATTACTGGTGGTGGTTCAGGCTTAGGCTGGGCTTTGGTCGAGCGTTTTATTGAGGAAGGTGCACAAGTTGCGGTTCTTCAACGTTCAAAAGCTAAAGTAGATGCATTAAATGAACACTTCGGTGGAAAAGTTCTTGCGATCGAAGGTGATGTAGCCAGCTATGCAGATAACGTTCGTGCAGTTCAAGCCACTGTGGAACGTTTCGGTAAACTCGATTGTTTCGTTGGTAATGCCGGTATTTGGGATCACTATGCCGATATCGTCAATACCTCTGGTGAGCAACTAGAAAAAGCCTTTGACGAGATTATGGGCATCAATACCAAATCTCTGATCTTCGGTGCGAAGGCTGCACTGGATGCATTGATCGCTTCTGAAGGTTCTATCATATTTACTTTGTCTAATTCGGCACTGTACTCCGCTGGCGGAGGCCCTGTATATACTGCATCTAAGCATGCGGGTGTCGGGATTATGAAAGAACTGGCTTACGAGCTTGCGCCTAAAGTACGAGTGAACGCTGTTGCACCGTCAGGTATGAATGCGAATATCAAAGGTGCGGCATCGCTGGGTCAGGAAAATGTGGGCCTGCTCGATGCACGTGATCCTGAGAAAATTGCACGTGGCATGCCACTGAATTTCTTGCCTGAACCGGAAGATATGACCGGTTCATACGTGCTGTTGGCATCTCGTCAAAACAACCGTCCTTTGACTGGTGTTCTGATCAATGCAGAATGCGGTCTGGGTATTCGTGGCCTACGTCAGCCACGTGCAGGTTTCTTTGACGAATAAACATCTAGTCTCATTCAAATGGACTTACCGGCAGCCTCTTCTCTCAGGGCTGCTTTCCTTCTAGGAGTCTCTCATGGCCGTTAAACTTATTTGTGCATCGCACAGTCCTTTAATGGAATTTGCTTCACCTCAAGATCAATCAAAAAAGCAAAAAGTTCGTGCTGCTTTTGAAAAACTCTCTGCTGAAGTAAAAGCTTACGACCCAACCCTGATCATCACTTTTGGTCCAGATCATTTTAATGGTTTCTTCTATGACCTGATGCCAAGTTTCTGCGTCGGTATTCGTGCCAAAGCTGCAGGTGACTGGGATTATGGCAAGGACAATGACCATATTGATGTACCTGAAGACAAGGCATTAGATCTGGTTCGACGTATACTGGATGAAGGCGTGGATGTTGCCTACTCATACCGTATGCAGGCTGACCATGGCGTGACTCAGCCCTTACATTTCCTGTGTGAAGGCAAACTTGACCGTTATCCAACGATTCCAATTTTTATTAATGGCGCTGCTGCACCTATGCCAACCACCAAGCGTACCATCGCTTTGGGCCGTGCTGTGGGTCAATACATCAAGTCTTTAAACCTTGAAAACGAGCGTGTGCTTGTTTTAGGTACCGGTGGTCTGTCACATGATCCACCTACACCGCAAATGGGTGCAGTACCGCCAGAAGTGGAAGAGTTCCTGATTGCAGGCCGTTATCCAACGCCTGAAGCACGTCATGCACGTCAATCCAAAATTATTGCAGTGGGTCAAAAGCTGGCAGCAGGGGATACGTCAGTTGCCGTGCCTCTGAATGCTGAATGGGATATTGCCCTGCTAGAAACCTTCAAGAACGCTGATTTTGCAACATTAGAAGCAATGACTGAAGCTGAAATCCGCCGTGATGGTGGTCGTGGTGGTCAGGAAGTCCGTTCTTGGATGGCTGCCTTCGCTGCCTTAAGCGAAATGGGTGAGTATGAAATGACCACGCATTGCTATGAAGACATCAGCGAATGGATTGCCGGCTTCGGTATCGTATCTGCAGAGTTAAAAGGTTAAGAAAATGAGCAACGTAAACAACATCGTGATCGTGGGTGCTGGCCAGGCAGGTGCGAGCGCAATTTTAGAACTTCGTGGCAACAAGTATGAAGGCAAAATTACCTTAATTGGTGATGAAAGCCATCTTCCTTATGAGCGCCCACCATTGTCTAAAGATGTGATTCTAAAACCTGAAGACACCAAGATCGAAATCCTGTCAGAACAGAAACTGGCAGATTTGGGTGTGGAAACAATTCGTGGAAATGGCGTGGCGAAAATCAATGCTGAAGCGAAAACCGTTGAACTCCTGAACGGTGATGTTGTTGCTTATGACAAACTCTTGCTTGCAACAGGTGGTGCCGCGCGCCGTTTGCCTAATTTCGATGCTTTGGGCAAACACGTTTATACCCTGCGTAACCTGGAAGATTCACAAACGCTGGTGCCTGTGCTTCAAGCCGGTCGCCGTATCATCCTGATTGGTGGTGGCGTGATTGGTCTTGAGCTGGCATCTTCAGCACGTTACAAAGACTGTCAGGTGACTGTGATCGAAATGGGTCCAATGGTCATGGGCCGTTGTTCACCACAAATCCTGAGCGAATTCCTGCTGGAACAGCATCGTCAAAACCAGGTTGATGTGCGTCTTGAAACCAAGATTGCAGATTGCCGTTTAGATGGTGAAGAAGTCGTGGTAACGCTGGAAGGCGGTGAAGAGCTTCGTGCTGATGCTGTAGTTTACGGAATCGGGATCGTGCCAAATGCACAGCTTGCAGTAGATGCAGGTCTGGACGTTGATGTTGCGATTAAAGTCAATGAACATTGCCAAACCTCGAATGCTGACATTTATGCAGCAGGCGATGTTGCGACTCAGTTGCGTGACTGTGGCAATCACCGCCGCGTGGAAACCTGGGAAAATGCCAACCTTCAGGCAGGTATCTTCGCGCGTCACGTGATGGATGTGGAACATCCGAAAGCCAATCCGGCCTGGTTCTGGACGGATCAGCTGAATATCAACTTCCAGTTTGTCGGCGATATGGCCGCAGCTGAATGGCATATCCGTGGTGAAATGGATGCAGCCAAAGGTGCAGATAATTCATTCGTGATGTATGGTGTGACAGATGGTCAGATCGTTGGCGGGATTACCGTGAATGCAGCCAAAGAAATGCGTCATTTGAAAAAAATGATCAGCAAAAATACGGCGTTTGATGTTGAAAAACATTTGGATATCGCACAAGACTTACGCAAAATTGCTTAAGTTGTATTGAGATATCTTGGGACAGACCTATGTTTTGCATAGGTCTGTTTTTTATGCACGAAACTTGATGAATTTATCAAAAATTAAAACTTCATCTCAGCATGAATTCGCTATACGCTATTTTTGAAGTTGCTGATCCAGAACTTCTTGGCCTCGTTTAGGAGACTTATGAGTTCTTCATCATCATTGCCGGTCACGGCAAGTATTTACGCTTTATTGGTACTGATCTGGGCAGCAACGCCACTGGCGATTGTCTGGAGCGTGGCCGAGATTCACCCAATGTGGGTGCTGATCATTCGCTATTTCGGTGCCTCGGTTATTGCACTGTTCCTGCTGAAGATCATGCGCGACCCGCTGCCTTTTGACCGTACTTCAATGAAAAGTTATCTGGCAGGCAGTTTGAATTTAATCGGTGCGCAGCTGTTTATTTATCTGGCAGCCAATTATTTAACCTCAGGGTTGATGGCACTAATTTTTGGTTTTTCACCGCTGATCGCTGGTTTGATCGGGCATATGATTTTAAAAACCCATAAACTGATCTGGCTGCAATGGCTCGGCATGGCAGTGGCCGTCGCCGGTTTATGTTTTGTTTTTGCCGACTCGGCAGACAGCAAGATCAATCCCTGGGGGGTGGTGCTGATGCTGATCAGTATGGTGTCTTATATCAGCTCGATCTTCTGGGTTAAGCAGATCAGTGCACCCTTGAGTCCGATGTCGCAAGCGACGGGTTCATTGCTGGTCTCCGCGGCTGGTTCAGTCATTTTAGTGCCGTTTATCTGGCAACATATGCCGACTCAGTTGCCTAGCACACAGGCAATGATCGGTTTTGTATTTACCATGATCATGTCTTCGATTGTGGCAATGCTGTGTTATTTCTGGCTGATTCGCCGTCTAAATGCTTCGACCGTTTCATTGAGTAATGTGATGACGCCGGTGATCGCTCTGGTATTGGGAGCAACCTTAAATCATGAAATTATCAGCAGTCATGCTTTTGCCGGTATTGCGGTAGTGATGTTCGGGATCATCATGTATTTCTGGAAAGAGTGGCGCGAGCAGTATTTTTCCAAGCATTAAAACTGTAAAAATCAAAAGGGCGAAAGCCCTTTTATTATTTGAGTAGAGAGTAAAGTGATTCAACAACGTGAGAGATCACGACTAAGCAACAATTTGTAAAACAACTTTCAAAAATAAATGATTAAGATTTTGATACATAAATTATTCAAGCTTGCACAAGCTTATTTAGGACAGTTTCAGGATGTCTGAATCCAATAAAATCGTAGTCTATGCAGCCCTGTTTGGCAATCTGGCGATTGCGCTGGTTAAATTTGTTGCGTCCTATATAACTAATAGCTCTGCCATGTTCAGTGAAGCAATTCATTCTGTAGTAGATACCTTGAATGAAATTTTACTGCTGTATGGCATGAAAAAATCAGAAAAACCGGCAAATGCCAAACATCCTTTTGGTTATGGGCGTGAACTGTATTTTTGGGCCTTTATTGTGGCACTGATGGTTTTTGCCCTGGGTGCGATTGTATCCATCTATCAAGGGATACAGCATATTCTTCAGCCTGAAGTCATGCAGGATCCATTGATCAATTATATTGTGCTGGGTCTGGCGATTCTTTTTGAAGGATTTTCATGGTCAGTGGCTTTAAAAACCTTTCGTAAACAAAAGGGAAATCTGGGATATTTTGAAGCCTTTCGACACAGTAAAGATCCAACGACCTTTACCGTGTTATTTGAAGATACTGCCGCCCTGGTCGGCTTGGTGATTGCTCTGGTCGGTATCTTTCTGGCGCATCAACTGAATATTCCTGAATTGGACGGTGCCGCATCGATTTTAATTGGTATCGTGCTGGCAGTATCTGCCTGGTTTCTGGCACGTGAAACCAAAGGTTTGTTACTGGGTGAAACGGCAGATCCAAAACTGCGTGAAGATGTATTGAACATTGCTCAACAGGATGCGGCAGTTTTTAGTGCTAATGGGGTATTGACTGAGCAGATGGGTGCTCAGCAAGTCATTGCATCATTGAGTCTGGAATTTAAAGATGATTTAACTTCTGATGAAATTGAAGCCTGTGTCAACCGGATCGAAGCGCAGATTAAACAGCTGCACCCGGAAATTATTGCTTTATTTGTGAAACCCCAAACCAAGGCCGTATGGCTGGAACGAACTCAAGGTCGTGTATAAAGATCTAAAAAACGCTTGAGGTTGGTATTTTGATCTCAACTTGCCTTTCTCGCACAATTGATGTGATGATACTGAGGTATGGCGAATTTCATCATAAAATCATCAATGGGCAGACATGCTTTTGTCAGTATAGGCTTATAAATATTGAGTATCATTTTGTATTTTTAGACAGAAGGACAAGAGCAATATTTTTCTAGATAATCCAAGACTTCAGCCAGCCATAAGGCCAATGAAATGCCATTTTTTTGCTAAAAATAACAAAAACATACATGATTTTCTGTGACGGATTTCATACTATGTTTTAGTGTGCCTGTTTTTAGTTTGTATGCTCATTAAAAGATGCACCGCTTGACCATTTCAAGAGGTTGTTGTCTTGCATATAGCGAATAATAAATAGTGGATGTTTATGCAAGATCTTCTCAAAACTAAAAAATTCCAGTTAATCACGGAATCCAGTTGGAAACATCTCTGGTCTAAGCCAGTGTTTGAGTATCTGCATTCAGATCATTTCGACGGAAAACAGTTTCGTAATCTTGAGCATGCTTCTCTATCGCGTGGTCGCTTTGATTTATACAAATGGCTCATTACCCGAAAATCCAAAACCTGGAATGTTAATCTTGATGAAGAGCGTGCCGAGTTTTTTTCTCGTCCACGCGCATTGCCACAGCAGCGTCCAGATGCAGCTCTGGATGACTGGCAAGTCTGGTTTATTGGTCACGCAACCACATTAATTCAGATCGGCCCCTATAACTTCCTGACCGATCCGGTTTGGGCTGAATATGCCAGTCCATCGGCTTCTACAGGGCCGCAGCGGGTCATTCCGGCTGGCATTGCCTTGGATGAATTACCTCAGATTGATGCCGTACTGCTCAGCCATAACCATTATGATCATATGGATCTGGCTAGTCTGGAATGGCTGCACAACACTTTTGAGATGCCTATTTATACTGGTCTGGGTAATGCCTGGTATTTGCCAGAACATTATACCGTGCATGAAATGGACTGGTGGGAAAGTGCCTTTTTTGAAGAGATCCGGATTGTCTATACGCCGGCTCAACATGCCTCAGGGCGCGGCATGCGCGATCAGAACTGTGCACTTTGGGGAGGATTTTCTTTATTACATGGCAAGGAACATTGTTTTTTTGCCGGAGATAGTGGCTACGCCTCACATTTTAAAGAAATTCGTAAACGTCTGGGTGCACCGCGAATTGCCTTACTCCCGATAGGAGCGTATGAACCGCGTGAACTGATGCGCGCGATCCATATGAATCCGGAAGATGCCTTTCATGCCCATCATGACTTGCAGGCCAAATGTTCACTGGCGATTCATTACCGTACTTTTCAGCTCACAGATGAAGACCGGGATGCACCGGAACATGAGTTGCATGAGATCATCAAGCATTCTTCCAAATTGATTAATCCGTTTTACTGCATACGGGAAGGCAAACGGATTATTGTTTAAGTACTTCCTGTTGTTCCTCTTGGATGAGTTGAATGGCCACTACAGAAAGCATCAGCATGGCGGTATTCATTACCACAGGATTGAATGCTGCAGTAAGTTGCAACGGGGCTGTGAATGCAATCAGCAGTAGTAATCCAGCAAGTCCGATAATATTCAACCTATGCAAGAGTATGGACCGGTTCCATTTCAGAAAGCATAAGCCAAATAGCATTTCACATCCTCCGGAAAGTCCAACCAAGACTTTGGCCAGTCCCAGCTCAAAACCCATATTTTGCCAGATTGTGATTTCAGCGGGTGATTGGAACAGAATTTTTGGAATGAGTCCCTGATAGAGCCATAGTATGACCAAAGTCAGCTGGATAGTACGCAGTGGTTGTAGGAATACAGGTTTAGGATTCACGAACAGCTTCTTCCAGAAAATGGCGTTTATTTTCGCTGGATGGAATCAGGCAATACTCGGTTTTGCCAAATAACCTGTAACGATTTAAAGCAACCACACGATACAGAAAATCCCGGATAAAACGCGGAACCAAATAACCTGCGCTCATTAAATTAAAGGGAAAACCGAGATGCTGCAGCACCTTCAGCAAGGCAGTCGATTCCGTATAGAGTGTGCCATCTTGAATGACGAGCATCGTGGTGTAATGTTCGGTTGGCATCTGATAATGTTCGAGCAGTGCTGTACCTAAAGGCGATTGGGCGGAAACCAGTTTAAACTGTATCTTCTTATCGTATTTAATCAAAAACCGTGCCCAGTCATTACAGATCACACAAACAGCATCAAATAAAACGATGTCGTGTTGTTGAATGATATCTTCAATATTCGGATGCATTGTTGTATTTCTTTTTGTGCTGACTTGCTTCTATAGTGCTTGATGCTGCAATAAAAAACCACCCGAAGGTGGTTTCTATACATGTCTAAACTGGCTTAGAGAAAGCTAGGCAAACCTTTAGCTGGATCGGTTTCACGTGCTGCTTGGGCATCTGCTACAGTCATACCTAAGGCCTTAGCAACGCCTTGCCCATAAGCTGGATCGCAAGCATAACAGTTGCGGATGTGACGGTATTTGATGAAATCTAGTGCATCACCCATCGCTGCGGCCGTGTTATTAAACAGGGCCTGTTTCTGCTCATCATTCATCAGATTGAACAGGGCACGTGGCTGACTGAAGTAGTCATTGTCATCTTCGCGGAAGTCCCAGAAATCAGCATCACCGGTAATCTTTAATGCTGGTTCTTTAAACTGAGGTTGTTCCTGCCACTGGCTAAAACTGTTTGGCTCATAATGCGGCAATGAACCATAGTTGCCATCCATGCGGCCTTGACCATCACGGCGGTTCGAATGTACAGGACAACGTGCCGCATTGACCGGAACCTGTGAATGATTCACGCCAACACGGTAACGCGCTGCATCAGCATAGTTCACTAAACGTGCCTGTAACATACGGTCCGGTGAGTAGCTAATTCCCGGTACCAGATTGCTTGGTGCAAAGGCAGCCTGTTCTACATCCTGGAAATAGTTTTCCGGATTGCGGTTCAGTTCGAATTCACCGACTTCAATCAGTGGATAATCGCCCTTTGGCCAGACTTTGGTCAGGTCAAATGGATGATAAGGCACTGTTTCGGCTTCCAGTTCCGGCATGATCTGAACGTACATTTTCCATTTTGGATAGTCACCACGTTCGATGGCATCAAACAGGTCGGTCTGGCTGCTTTCACGGTCTTTGGCGATCAAGTCTGCAGCTTCAGCATCGGTCAGGTTCTGGATGCCTTGCTGGGTACGCATATGGAATTTCACCCAGAAGCGTTCATTCTTGGCATTAATAAAGCTGAAAGTATGGCTGCCAAAACCATGCATATGACGGTAACCGGTCGGGATCCCACGATCCGACATGACAATAGTTACTTGATGCAAAGCTTCAGGTAAGAGTGTCCAGAAATCCCAGTTATTGGTGGCACTGCGCTTGTTGGTTTTCGGGTCACGCTTGACTGCCTTATTCAGGTCAGGGAACTTGCGCGCATCCCGCAGGAAAAACACCGGGGTGTTATTGCCGACCAGATCCCAGTTGCCTTCTTCAGTATAGAATTTTAAGGCAAAACCGCGAATATCGCGTTCCGCATCGGCCGCACCACGTTCACCCGCCACTGTTGAGAAACGGGCAAACATTTCGGTTTTTTTGCCGACTTCAGAGAAAATTTTAGCGCGGCTATATTGGGTAATATCATTGGTCACGGTAAAGGTACCAAAAGCACCTGAACCTTTGGCATGCATACGACGCTCTGGAATCACTTCGCGGACAAAGTTGGCCAGTTTTTCATTCAGCCATAAATCCTGGGCAAGTAAAGGTCCACGCGCACCTGCCGTCATACTGTTCTGGTTGTCGACCACAGGGGCACCAGCTTCAGTGGTCAGGTGGGTGACAGGGCATTTTTTAAAATCTTGGCTCATCTTTCCTCTCCAAGTTTTGAATATCTTATGTCGTTTACCTAGTATTCATAAAATATTGAGATATATGCTAATCAGATCAGGTTTCGCTATATTTACAATATCTTTAAATAAAGAGTGTTACAGCACAAAACGGAATTCAGGGTATAATTGAGTGAGCTCACTCAAAAAATATTTTTAAATTTAATAAAGTTTAAAATGTTGAAAATTAAATGGTTACTCTTAAAAAGTAACGGGTTTTCCACTCTGTGACAATATCAAATTCTATATATTTTGAATAACTCGAATAATGAATGGGATTAAACGAAAATAACAATATCTAAGTCGATAATATGTTTTTATCAAAGGATAAAAATAATAAGTGAATAGTATTGTTTAAAATAAATTTTATAACTGATTTATTTTAAACGTTTTTTTAATCGAGTTTTGTTGGGCTGAAGAAACCCATAAAAATAATGAATGAAATAAGGGTGTTTTCTGGCTATAACTCCCATTTTTGCATATAGAAAATCCTGGCTAAATGGGCTTTATTTTTGAAAAAGCATTGGCAAATATGCTTGAAAATTAGTCAGTCGGCTCTATAATTATCTCACTCCTTCCTCCAAATTATATAGAGAGCAAGATGGCCAAGAAAAAAACAGCCGAGCAGGTAGTGATCCACAATTTTGTGGCAAAACACATGCATGAAGTCAACAAAAGCCAGGTTTTTGTAGATCGAAAGAAAAATTCAAAACGTGGCTACAACAAGCACAGACAAGGGCGATATTCCATGGAAGATCGCCCTTTTTTAATGGCCGCTTAAGGTCTGTAAGGTGGCTGGGGACGACGTGGGGGCTGCTTAGGATTAGTTTTAACTGGAGAGAGCGGGGCGACAGGTCGGTTGTTACGAGTTTGCGAATATTGATTTGGATACCGGGATGATGTTGTCGATTCATCCGCGATTAAGTCATTAAAGAATTTATTGAGTTTGCTTTGCACTGGTGCTTTGTGGTGAGGGGAATGAGGCTGTGGTCTGGCCTGCTGAAAACTGGCAAATTGATCTTTTTGTTGGTGATAGAGTCTGGCAGCAATGACGGAGGGGTCATCTCTGCCTAAACGCCGCCGTTGCGATGCCGAAATTTCAATGCCCAATAATGGAGTCATTTTAGGCCGATCGGCATAGCTCATTGCTCGATTGCTGGCGGGGCGTATATAAGATGAACCGGAATTATGAGCTTCTTTGCGGGCAGCCAAGGCCGGTGCAAGAATGACCACATAGAACACCGCAAAAATCATGAACAGGATGACCAGAAATTCCATAACCACCTCTACCACTGTCGAGGGACTGGAAAAAGTCCCGTATTAGGCACTCACCATACGTGATGCAGATTTCACCATATCCCCTAAACCATGGGTTCTGAAATAATATTCTAGCCAGCTTTTTACCATGAGCGGATTGTCCATTTTTAACACATGTGCCAGCAATTCCTGTGCATCACTCATCGGAACATGACAAATGGTTTTACGTACCCGCAAAATATTACTTGAACTCATCGACAGGGTGTTAAAGCCCATGGCCATGAGCAAAACTGCAGACAGCGGATCGCCTGCCATTTCACCGCAGATACTGACCGGTTTTTCATTGCGATGACAGTCCTGTACCAGACGGGTCAGGGCACGCAGTACTGCAGGGTGTAAATGTGAATAGACATTCGCTACCCGCGGATTATTGCGGTCCACGGCCAACAGATATTGGGTCAGATCGTTGGAGCCAACCGAGAAGAAATCCACCAATTCGGAAAACTCATCAATCTGATGTAGCACACTTGGCACTTCCACCATGATGCCGAGTTTCGGCTTGTTCACCTTGACTTGTTCTTCTTCCTGAATCGCCGCATGGTCACGTTCCAGTAGGTAAAGCGCTTCTTCAACCTCGCTGACACTGGTCACCATCGGCAGCAGAATATGCAGGTTATTCAGTCCGATACTGGCTTTGAGCATGGCGCGAATCTGTGAAGAAAAAATTTCCGGATGATCGAGGGTAAAACGAATGCCACGCCAGCCGAGAGCCGAATTTTCTTCTTCAATCGAGAAATACGGCAGGTCTTTGTCTGCACCAATGTCCAGCGTTCGCATCACTACCGGTTTGTTGGCAAAATGACTGAGTTGCTGACGATAAATCGCACGTTGTTCTTCCTCGCCCGGGAAGCGGTCACGCAACATAAACGGAATTTCAGAACGGTATAAGCCAACACCTTTGGCACCGCGCTGCACGCCACGCACCACATCAATCATCAGGCCGGTATTGACGTAGAGTTTGACCGCCACGCCGTCCGGAGTAATTGCATCTTTGGTTTCGTACTGGCGCAAATCTTTGGCAATCTGTTCTTCTTCTTTTTGAATTTCTTTATAGCGACTGCGCAGGCGCCGTGGCGGATTAATAAAGACACGGCCCTGATGTGCATCGACAATCATCTCTACATCATCGAGGGTGTTGATCGGCAGCTCAGTCACACCGACCACAGTCGGAATACCGAGAGCACGTGCCACAATCACCATATGCGAGTTCATGGCACCTTCAGTGGTGACAATCGCGGCAATTTTATCTACAGGTAGTTCAACCAGTGCCGCCGTCGATATTTCCTCACCAATCAGAATACTTTCATCAGTCAATTCACGGTGACTGGCATCGGCTTCCTGTAAACGTGCCAGAATGCGGCGGCCCAGATCTTTTAAGTCCGCCACCCGCTCACGTAAATAGTCATCTTCCATCTGGGAAAATTGTGCCACATGATTGTCAATGACAATTCGCACGGCGCCTTGTGCCCAGTGACCTTCACGAATAAAAGCTTTGATTTCTGCAGGCAGGGCATTTTCATCCAGCATACGCAAGAACACGCTAAACAGTGCGCGTTCCTCGGCCATCAACGCATCCTGCATTTTGTCATCTAGCGACTGGATTTCTTCGCGGACTGAATTCAGGGCGTTATCTAATAGCTGCAGTTCTTCGCTGATGTCATCCGCTTCACGGTCAGGGACTGCGGCAAGATCTGCTGGCGGATAGAGAATCACTGCACGACCTAAGGCAATACCACCGGAACCAGAAACTCCCTGAAAGGTTTTATAGGCAGGTAGGTTGCTCGGCTTACGGAATACATCGATATTGCCGACGGCATGGGCATGGGCGATGACGCCAGAAAGCTGTGCACAGAGCGTGACCAGAAAGGATTCAGCGGCTTCAGAAAAGTCCTGTGATTCTTTATTTTGAACCACCAGCACACCCATGACCTTACGGCGGTACATCACCGGCACACCGAGGAAGGAGTTATAAATTTCCTCACCGGTTTCAGGTAAAAACAGGAAGCGCTCATGTTTAGGGGCATTGTCCAGATTGACAATTTCCTCACGCTGTCCGACCAGGCCCACCAGACCTTCGCCGGTCTGCAAAGACACATGGCCCACAGATTCTGCATTCAGGCCTTTAGACGCCATGAGCAGATAACGCTGATTGCGTTCATCGAGGAGGTAGATCGAGCAGACATCAACCTGCATGGCCTCGGCCACATGCTTGACCATGATGTCGAGCGATTCATGCAAACTGGTGGACGCATTGATCTCCTGAACAATACGTCTCAAGGTGTCCAGTTGCATATTCGACATAAGGTCTGCTCCGTCTATTCAGAATTTCAGTGATTAAGTTTATTTATAACAATAGCCGCGTAAAAAATCTGCATTATTTATGCGATTTTTTAAGGTTTTTGTCGGGGCAGTTGCTGACACAACTCCATCAGGGCTTTGCGGTAAACATCACGTTTGAAATTCACGACTTGACCGAGTGGGTACCAGTAACTGACCCATTGCCATTGATCAAATTCGGGCGGATCAGACAGATTCAACTGAATATGCTGAACGGGGGCCGTGAGTTTGAGTAAAAACCACTTTTGTTTTTGACCGATACAGACCGGATCAGAGTCCGTACGAATGTATCGATGCGGCAAACGATAGCGCAACCAGCCTTTGGTTTGCGCGACTATCTGGACGTGTTCGGGCAATAAGCCAACTTCTTCTCTCAGCTCACGATAGAGTGCCTGCTCGGGGGTTTCTCCATATTGGATCCCGCCTTGTGGAAATTGCCATGCATTATGACCAATGCGTTTTGCCCATAAAACTTGTCCAGCATCGTTTGCCAAAATGATCCCGACATTCGGTCGGAAACCTTCAGAGTCGATCATTTGGCTACCTAAAAATTGTTTAATTTATGCCTTTGCCATCGGGGAGCATTATTTCGTTATCCAACTCGAAAAAAGCAAAGTTTAAAAATGTTAAAATTGCTATGATCTTAACGAATTTCTATCGACTAGCGGAGATAGATTTACAATTTTTTTCTTAAATTTCAGTTTTAACGAGTATTTTCATGAAATTGGCGCTATTTGATCTCGATCACACCTTGTTAAACACGGATTCAGATCATTCTTGGGGAGAGTTTTTGGTCAGTGAGGGCCTGGTCGATCCAGTTCAGCATCGCGCCATGAATGACAAATTCTATGACGATTATAAAAAAGGCCAGTTGGATCCTTATGCCTATAATGAATTTGTATTCCAGTTTCTGACCAAATATGACAATGATTATTTGGTTGAATTACATCAACTGTTCATGCAAAAAGTCATTCGTCCACAAATGCGTCCTGAAGGTTTTAAAGCCATTGAGCGCCACCGTGAAGCAGGACATGCCTTAGTGGGGATTACCGCAACTTCAGACTTTATTACCGCCCCCATTTTTCGTGAATTCGGAATTACTGAAATTATTGCCACCAATGCTGAAGTCATTGATGGGAAATATACTGGTAAAGTCATCAATACCGCATGCTATCAGCAAGGCAAGCTGGTGCGTCTGGAACAATGGCTGGAAGGCCGTGATGTCACCGAGTCTTGGGCTTATTCAGATTCGATTAATGACCGTTTCTTGCTGGAATATGCGGATCATGCGATTGCAGTCAATCCGGATGATCGTTTGGAAACTCTAGCCCAAGAACAAGGCTGGGAAATACAGGACTGGTCGATCTAAGTATTCTAGTCCCATTCATGTGATTTATTCAGCACAACTTCGGTTGTGCTTTTTATTTGCCTCAATGGAATATTAATGTTTTTTCACAGTCAGGCTGAATCAGACATGCTATGCTCAAAAAACAGGACATGATAACAATAGTAGATTCTGAGGTATGAGATATGACTCACGTTCGACCACGTATGACACATCTGTTCCAGCAGCTTGGCTTGGATGCCAGTGCAGAAGGTATTGAAACATTTATTCACGAGCATCAATTACATAAAGATCTGACTTTACTGGATGCGCCGTATTGGTCAGAGGCACAACGTCAATTTTTAAGCGAGAAAATAGCATCTGATGGCGAATGGGCGATTGTGGTGGATCAACTCAATGAATCCTTACATGAAAATTCAACTAATGAAGGATGATTAAAAAGCCAATCGTATGATTGGCTTTTTTAGACTATGACCTTACCTTTAGCGAATCCGTTTCCAGATCGTGACTTGTGACAGGGTATGTTGATACTTTCTGGCCGTTTCTCGAATCACAAAAGGCACATCTTGGGGTTCGTCCACCAATTCAAAGTGCTGGGTTAAAATGTTGGAAATACCAGCCAAAGTCGTGATCTTTTCCCCATCCTGCTGAAAACCGCCCAGCCATTCGCTACGCGCCGTATGTTCTTCCAGCCAGGTATAGGGCGAACTCAGCATTAAAATTCCACCTATATTGATACGTTTATGAATCTGCAATAAAAAGTCTTTCGGATGATGCAGCCGGTCAATCAGGTTCGCTGCCAGAATAAAATCATAGTCGCTAAAATGTGCTTTCAGGTTGCAGGCATCGGCCTGAAAAAATTCCGTTTTTGACGCAAACTGTTCCAAAGCGACATCTTCAAGTGAACAGCTTTTTTCTTCGCTTAATTCACCTTCTAGCGGCAGCTGATAACGTACCCTATTGCCTTGAGCCAAATAGACTGCCTGCTGGATAAAACGTGCTGAGAAGTCCAGACCGGTCACCTGATCAAAATAGTGTGCCAGTTCAAAGCTGGCGCGGCCGGTAGCACAGCCAATATCTAAGGCACGATGACATGGCACTTGCTGAAAATAGGGTTGTGCCAGATCGACCAGTGTTTTGGCAAAATTAGCGATACCAAAATATTCGGGGCCGTACTGGAATTCCAGATATTGGGAGACCAGCTGGTCGCTTTCATAGTTCGAAGGGAAATGTTGCAGTGCCTGATCAGAGGCGACGTAGCGAAAACCGGCATGCTGGAAGAAATGCCGTCTGAAGGCATAGCGGGAACTATATAAAGTTTCATTGCCCGCCGAAATCCAGGAGCCACCTTTCATCAGGTTATGGCGACCGTCAAAGGTTGGTGTACTGAAATCATCATAAAGCGGATGCACCTGAAAACCCTGAAATGGATAGATCGGAGTTTCAGTCCACTGCCAGACATTGCCCTGAATATCATAAAAATCGCCCTGCTTGAAATGATCGACCGGACAGGAGCTGGTGCCGTATTTCAACTCGATATTGGCCTGTTCAGGGCTCGGTAAATCTGAATCCAGATCGGAAACTGCATACAGGCGATACCATTCATCTTCAGTCGGCAAGCGAATGGTTTTTCCCAGCTGTTGCGATTTCCACTGACAAAAAGCCTTGGCTTCATGATAATTCACTTCTACCGGCCAGTCCCAAGGCATCGGCACTTCTTCCAGCATCAATCGCAGTGACCAGCCTAATTCAGTTTTGCGCCAGAAACAGGGATGAGCAGCTTGTGAAAATTGCAGCCAGCCTAGACCTTCTTCACTCCAGTAGTGTTCGGTCGGATAGCCATCAGCTTCGACAAAGGCCAGAAATTCCTGATTCGATACCAGATATTTGGAGGCTGCAAAAGCTGCAACCTCGGCTTCATGCCGGCCGTATTCATTGTCCCAGCCATAAAATGGATGGTTAAAATCTTTCTGTAAATGCACCTTACCTTCAGGCACATCCAGCAAAATATTATCCGGGGCCATGCCGGTAATAATATTGGCACGCCACTGCGGATGCTGGCGTACATGTTCCAAAGCATGCTGGCGGATCAGCACAGAAGAAGTTTCCAGATGGATCCGTTCATGTTCGATGCCCATGATGATGGTCCACCAAGGGTTTTGCCAGTTTAAGGGTAGAGTTAGCGGAGCATGTTCAAGGATGTTCAGGATCAGGGCGCGTACCTGATGCCGATAATCACGGACTTCCTGCACACTGGGCCAGTCATAGTGCACTTCATCCAGGTCATCCCAGCTCATCTCGTCTACACCGATCGCGAAGATACTTTCAAAATGCGGATTTACGCGTTCGCTAATTAGCTTGCTGAGCAGCAGTTTATTGACAAAAAAAGTGGCGGTATGGGCAAAATAAAAAATTAGCGGATGACGTAAAGTAATCGGCTTGATGAAAAATGCATCTTCATGTTTGAGGCATTCAAACAGTTGTTCATAGGTGTCAAAGGTGTTCAGGAAATATTCGCGCAGGCAGTGCCGGGCAGTCTGTTCATCGGCAAAATCAAGTGCCGGCGTGGGCAGCAGCATCGGTTTGGCCGAAAGCCATAGGCTGCTTGTATTTGTTTTATCTTGAGAGTGGGATTTTAAGGGAGAATCGAGCTGCATCCGTCAGGCTCCATCGAATAGTTTTAAGCATTCCTCTGCACTGCAAAAGAATGGAATTGTCTTAAAAATACTCGAAAGATATCGCCAGATGGGGTGTATTTAGGTAACAAAATGCTGCACCGTTTTGGATGCAGCATGTTCAGGAACGGCTTAAATAGACAGCGAGGCACCCTGCATGAGCTGAACCAGAGCCTGAGCTGCTTTGGACTGAGTACGACCGGGATGCCAGACCATGCCCAAACGACGGTTCATTTCCAAGTTGATGTCCAGCTGGTGCAGGTCGTGATTGACCAGGGTTTTTGGCAGTACTGACCAACCTAAGCCAATCGATACCAGCATCCGGATCGATTCCAGCGGATTATTGCTCATGCTGACTTTCGGTTTAATACCCTGTTTTTCAAATTCGGCCAAGGTGATCTGCGAAGTATAGGTCTGTGATGATGGCAACAGGCTCGGGTAGTCGAGCAAATCTTCCAGACACAGATTTTTTTGCTGCGCCAGCGGATGAAACGGTGCCACCACAAAGACCAGAGGATCATTCCAGATAGTTACATAATTCAGACGCGCATCACCCCGTGGCGGCAAGGTTAAAAATGCCAGTTCCAGATCGCCGGCAATCACCTGTTCATGCGCCTGCTCGGAATCAACAAAATGTACATCCAGGGTTACGTCCGGATATTCCTGGACATAACGGCGCAAATGACTCGGCAGATGATGCAGGCCAATATGATGACTGGTACCAATTTTCAGTTTGCCCTGTACCTGACCTTGTTCATGGCTCAAGGTATAATGAATATCCCCGAGTTCATTCAGCCAGTTTTTCACTTTAGGCAACAGGGAGTGTGCCGCGTGGGTGGCCTGTACGCCACGTCCGGCAGATTCAAACAGCTTGACCCCAAAGTATTCTTCCAGACTGTGAATACGTTTGGTGACAGCAGGCTGGGTAATGAAGAGCTGATCTGCGGCCAGAGAAATCGAACCGGTTTCCATGACTTTCACGAAAGCTTCAAAGGCTGCGAGATTCATCTTAATCACCTATAAAGAATTTTTATGTGTAAGTCTATTATTGTTATATTTTAAGAATAAATCAAAGTAAAATTAGCTCATCTATGTTGCAGTGCTGAATTACTATACATTTTCAAAGCCCTAGAATTTTAAAAACTAAAAAAGACCACCTTTAAGGGCAGTCTTTCATCAGGAACCTCGACCGAAGAGTTTAAGCGGTGATGTCCTTATTCTGCTGTTGGTTATTACGCTCCCAGATTTTTTCATGGAAGAAGAAAGCTACTGCTTGTACCGTTGGCTCTAATAAACTTAAGGCAATGGCCATCGTTAAACTGCCGGTTACCAAGTAACCCACAATCATCGCTACTGTAATGTGCATAATGTAGTAGCTGAAGGTCTTTTTGAACATGCGTTGGTTATTGTCTACAAAGCGTTGAATATGTGCCATGTCGAAGTTCCTCAAAATCATCATCTCTGTCGATGAAGAAATAATAATAATTCTCATTTAATTTGTAAAAACGAATATTTTTTATAAATTAATCGGAAAATTAGATTTATGAAAATAGAGCTAAAGCATGATTTGATTCAGCTTTTAAAAGATTCCAAAAAGTTTTTTAACTGATAAAAATGATAAATTAGATTTATGTGATTGCAGCGATATAATCAAAATCAGAGAAAGAATTTACCCAGTCCAGTGGAGTACATCGACATGGCAGGCGCAACCCAAACAGCAAAAACATTATATGATAAATTGTGGGACGACCATTTAGTAACGCAACGTGATGATGGTTCTGCCTTACTGTACATCGACCGTCACTTATTACATGAAGTGACTTCTCCACAGGCCTTTGAAGGTTTGCAATTGGCCGGGCGTAAGCCATGGCGTTTAAGCGCGAATATTGCCACACCGGATCATAACGTACCGACCTCGAAGAAAGAGCGTGAGCAGGGTGTTGCCGGAATTGAAGATGAAACCTCGCGCATCCAGGTGCAAACTTTGGATGACAACTGCAAGACCTTTAATATTGTTGAATTTGATATTAACGATATTCGTCAGGGCATCGCGCATGTGGTCGGGCCGGAGCAAGGCTTGACCTTACCGGGCATGACCGTGGTATGTGGTGATTCGCATACGGCAACACACGGTGCTTTTGGCTGTTTGGCGCACGGTATTGGTACATCAGAAGTTGAACATGTGTTGGCAACCCAATGCCTGGTTCAAAAGAAGATGAAAAACATGCTGGTGCGTGTTGATGGCAAATTAGGTCAGGGCGTAACACCAAAAGATGTGGTCTTGGCGATTATTGGCAAGATTGGTACCGCAGGCGGTACTGGTCACGCGATTGAATTTGGCGGTCAGGTCTTCCGTGACATGTCTATTGAAGGCCGTATGACTGTGTGTAACATGGCGATCGAAGCCGGTGCACGCGTGGGTATGGTCGCTGTCGATGACAAAACTATCGAGTATGTTAAAGGCCGTCCTTATGCGCCGACTGCGGAGCAGTGGGATCAGGCGGTGGCGTACTGGAATACTTTACATTCGGATGAAGGCGCATATTTTGATACGGTTGTGGTGTTGCAAGGTGAAGAAATTGAGCCGCAAGTGTCTTGGGGAACTTCTCCTGAGATGGTCATTCCAGTTTCTCAAGCAGTACCGACTTTAGAACAAGCCAAAGATGATGTACAACGCAATGACTGGAACCGTGCTTATCAATATATGGGCTTAAATGCCGGTCAGGCCTTGGCTGAGATTCAGCTGGATCGTGTCTTTATCGGTTCATGTACCAACTCGCGTATTGAAGATATCCGTGCTGCAGCTGAAGTGATCAAAGGTCGCAAAGTCGCATCTTCAATTAAACAGGCGATGGTGGTTCCGGGTTCTGGTCTGGTCAAAGCTCAGGCAGAAGCGGAAGGCTTGGACAAGGTATTTGTCGAAGCGGGCTTTGAATGGCGTGAACCGGGTTGTTCAATGTGCCTGGCAATGAATGCTGACAAATTACAACCAGGCGAGCATTGTGCCTCGACTTCGAACCGTAACTTTGAAGGTCGTCAGGGCAATGGCGGTCGTACCCATCTGGTGAGTCCAGCCATGGCCGCCGCCGCTGCGATTGCAGGTCATTTTGTTGATGTCCGTTCATTCTAGTTTAAGCCCTCATCCCGACCTTCTCCCAGAGGGAGAAGGAGTTCCCTCTCCTGAGTGAGTTTTGAAGCATTGCTTTAAAACGAAGCGCAAGTGAGGGGTAGGGAGAGGTTACGAATTCATTGGGAAATAAATATGAAAGCTTATACCGTTGAACAAGGTATCGTTGCACCTTTAGATCGTGCCAATGTCGATACAGATTTAATTATTCCAAAACAGTTTTTGAAATCGATCAAACGTACCGGTTTCGGTGACAATTTATTTGATGAATTGCGTTATCTGGATGAAGGTTATCCGGGTCAGGATAATTCAGTTCGTCCGATCAATCCCGACTTTGTCTTGAACCAGCCACGCTATCAGGGCGCATCTATTTTAATTTCACGTGCTAATTTTGGTTGTGGTTCTAGTCGTGAACATGCGCCGTGGGCCTTGAGTGAATATGGTTTTCGTACTGTGATTGCGCCAAGCTTTGCTGATATTTTCTTTAACAACTGCTTTAAAAACGGTATGTTGCCAGTGATTTTGGCTGAAGATATTGTTGAGCAGTTATTTAAGGAATGTGCGGCAGATGAAGGTTATCAATTAACTATTGACTTGCAGGCACAAGAAGTTCGCACCCCTACAGGTGAAAGCTTTAAGTTCGAAGTCGATCCATTTCGCAAGCATTGCCTGTTAAATGGTCTTGATGATATTGGCTTAACTTTGCAGGTGGCGGATGATATTCGTGCCTATGAAGAAAAAACCAAACAATCGCGTCCTTGGGTATTTGCCGAAATTCATGGATAAATCAGTAAAAATTGTCATGGCATGACTGCGATGCCCTTGCTAATATCGGAAGATTATTGAGTTTTTTGATTGGGTAAGACAGACATTATGGCGAATTATTGGAAACAGTGGCTTGCTTTAAGTGCAGTATCGGTGCTGTTGACTGCATGTCAAAGCATCGACACGATGAAACTCAAACATGCCAAAGAAAGTACTGAGAGCAAAAGCAATGCCCTGATTTACTGTACAGGGACGCCAGATTGCCAGTTCGAACGCTTCAATCAGACCATCATTGTCAACGCCGACAATGGCCGCATTAGTGGTGAAGCGCTGAAACAGAAACTGGTACGTTTGCAGGCTAAAAACTTAAATCAGGCCAATCCGATTTATTTATCCGTGCCGGCAGGACAGCATGAACTGTTGGTACGTTTTTATCCGATCAGTAAGGATAAAGCGGAAACTTTACATGTGTTTCATCGTTTTCAGGCCAATAAAACCTATACCTTAAAAATGTTCCGCGACCGTAATGCGCGTAGCAGCAGTTTATTAAATGCTTCGGCGCCTGATCCGCTTTGCGTAGATCTGGTACAAGAGCAAAAAACCATTCGTCGTTTTTGCAAACCCTATAATGCAGTCACCGGGATTGCAGAGTTTGTAGAAAAGAAAATTTAACCTCTGTCAGGTCTGAATCTGACGTTTTAAACGGAAAATCTCATGTCTAAACAAATTTTGATTTTAGCTGGTGACGGCATCGGTCCTGAAATTGTCAAAGCGGCAGAGCAGGTGCTGACTCGTGTAAATGAAAAATTTAATCTTGATTTGACGTGGGAGCAGGGTTTACTCGGTGGTGCGGCCATTGATGCTCACGGTTCACCATATCCAGACGTAACGTCTGAGCAGGCTAAAAAAGCCGATGCGATTCTACTCGGTGCCGTGGGTGGTCCAAAATGGGATACGATTGAGCGTTCAATCCGTCCAGAACGTGGTTTATTGAAATTGCGTAGCGAACTGAACCTGTTTGCTAACTTGCGCCCAGCGATTCTTTATCCGCAACTGGCTGATGCTTCAAGCTTAAAACCTGAAATCGTGGCGGGTCTGGATATTCTGATTGTGCGTGAATTAACGGGTGGTATTTACTTCGGTCAGCCACGTGGTATCCGTGAACTGGAAAATGGTGAGAAGCAAGGCTACAACACCGACGTTTATTCAGAGTCTGAGATCAAGCGTATCGCTAAAGTCGCTTTTGAAATGGCCAACTTGCGCGGTGGTAAAGTGTGTTCAGTGGATAAAGCCAACGTGCTTGAAGTAACTGAGCTGTGGAAACAGACAGTGACTGCGCTGAAAGATGCCGAATATCCTGAAATTAATTTATCGCACATGTATGTCGACAATGCCGCAATGCAGCTGGTACGTGCACCGAAGCAGTTTGACGTGATTGTCACCTCGAACCTGTTCGGTGACATCCTGTCTGATGAAGCAGCGATGTTGACCGGTTCAATCGGCATGTTGCCATCGGCATCTCTGGATGAAAATGGCAAAGGCATGTATGAGCCTTGTCATGGTTCTGCACCAGATATCGCCGGTCAAAACCTGGCAAATCCATTGGCGACCATTCTTTCAGTGGCGATGATGCTGCGTTATACTTTCCGTGAAGAAACCGCTGCTAAAGCCATTGAAGATGCAGTAGGCCAAGTCTTGGATCAAGGCTTGCGTACGGCGGATATCATGTCTGAAGGCATGCAAAAAGTCGGTACGGTTGAAATGGGTCAAGCAGTCGTTGCTGCATTGAACTAAGCCTGCTTCGATTCAAAAAAACGCAGCCTTGAGCTGCGTTTTTTATGATGGAAATTTCGAAGCTTAAACGGCTTAACAGGTTCGGCCTGTGGTGCGTACCGCGGTCGCAATATTATCTTTGAGTAAGAAGGTGATTTTACATTGTAATTTGACGTCGTAGCCGCCGGCAGGGCTTACTGACACGGGAATAGGTACAGTGCCTGTCCCTGTGGCAGGAAACTGCGCTACAGGCAAAGGAATGCTAATGGGGCGTTGTACTACATAGCTTAATTGCTTGGCGCTGCGTTCAGGCCCACTGATCTGCTGATAACCTAAACGTTTTAGATCCAGAGTTTGATCGATCAGTTGGCTGCTTTGCCCAATGAACTGTTGTAAATAGGCATCACGCTGTGCAGCAGTCGTTGAGGAGGTGGTGCTGCATGCACTAAGCAAACTCAATGCTGTACAGCATACTAAAATCAGTGTGAACTTCATGAGCTGTCCTCACACCAAATAAAATGAGTGTAAGCGCATTCCATGCAAAAATACTGTTGTGATTTGATACACGGTAGAAGTTTAGCGTATTGAGATTGATCCCTGATTTAATCCGATCCAGGCTTTGAACTCGATGAGTACAGCTTAACAAGCTCTACCGGTAAAGCGAATCGCCTGAATAATTTCATCTTTCAAGTCAAACCAGATTTGGCATTTCATCTCAATGTTATAACCACCATTTGAGGGCATCGGCATCGGTGCACCGATCGAGATACTTTGACTGATATTCGGCGTGCCCATCGGAATATTCATATCCCGAAAAATAGTGTAGCTGAGAAATTCTGTGGTTTGAATCGGTTGCTGGGAGGTCTTGAATCCCATGGCACGAAGATCCAGCTGGCTACGAACCTGTGCGGCAGTTTGACCCACATAAGGTTGTAGAGACTGATGCAGATACTGATTGCCGCCGGTAGAGCACGCAACGAGAAACAAGCTGGAAAGTAGGGACAAGCATTTCATATTCATTGTTTTTAATTCAATGAATAGTCGTGAATTTATAGACCTGTGTCAAATTATTTTACTGATTGATAAATAATTCAAGTAATAAAAAAGCCACTAAAAGTGGCTTTTGCTTGCGCTAAAACTTAGCGTGCACGATATGTGATACGACCTTTAGTCAAATCATAAGGTGTCATTTCAACCTTCACACTGTCGCCCGTTAAAATACGGATATAGTGTTTACGCATTTTACCAGAGATGTGGGCAATCACTTCGTGACCGTTCTCTAAACGTACACGGAACATAGTATTAGGAAGCGTCTCGGTGACAACGCCTTCGAACTCGATGAGTTCCTCTTTATTGGCCATAGCCTACCTGAATGAATAAATTGGAAAGGCGCAAATTATAGTCAATTTTTTTGCAAAATACAAGACGAAACGGGCGTTAGACTGATCATCTGCCAGTAAAATAGGCGAACTGTCACGATAATTTTTTTAACTAAAAAGACACCTGTTTCTGTTGTCAGTTTGGTCAATCACAGTTAATCTAAAATTAATCTTTTTAAGTATAAATGAAGTACATACAAGGAAGGCTTTTGAGTGAGTCAGCTAACGGATGCATCAGTCGTATTGCGTTTAGGCTATCAGGCGATTCGTCGTGCGGGGTTGCCAACAGAAGAACTTTTGACCAAAGCAGGAGTGGCTTTAAATCAGGTGGAAGCCAATGACCGTACCCCGCTGAGTGCCCAATATGCCTTTTGGGTGGCGGCAGAGGAAGTCAGCAAGGACCCGGACATTGGATTGCATCTGGGTGAGCACCTGCCACTTTATCGTGGTCAGGTCATTGAACACCTGTTTGTTTCATCTGAAAATTTTGGTGAGGGACTGAAACGTGCTTTGGCTTATCAGCGCCTGATCAGCGATGCCTTTGCTGCCAAATTAGTGATTGAAGATGATCGCTGCTATTTAACCAATGGTGAACAGCCTTTTGCTGAGAGTCTGGTCAATCGTCATTTTACTGAATGTGCTATGTCAGGTGTACTGCGTTTCTTTAAATTTATTACCGAAGGGCGTTTTGAGCCGATTTATATCGATTTTAATTTTTATAAAGGGGCACCTGATGATGAATACTTCCGGGTTTATGAGTGTCCGGTCAGTCTAGGTCAGAAAGAAACTCGTTTGTATTTCGATCCGACTATCCTGGAATATCCGCTGTGGCAGGCTGAACCTGAGCTGTTGCAGCTGCATGAGCAACTGGCCATTGAAAAGCTACAGGAACTGGCAAGATATGATCTGGTCGGTGAAGTACGTCGTGCAATCGGCTCTACTTTGGAGAGTGGCGAAACCACGCTAGAAACTGTGGCAGCCCAGCTGAACATCACGCCACGCCGTTTGAGAACACAACTGAGTGAGGCACATACCAGCTTTCAGCAGATTCTCTCGGATTATCGCTGTCGTCTGGCCAAGCGTTTGCTGGCGAGTACCAATGAGAGCGTCGAGAGGATTGTCTATCTGACCGGTTTTTCCGAGCCAAGTACCTTCTATCGTGCCTTTAAACGCTGGACCAATGAAACGCCAGTGGAATATCGGAAGCGGAAGCAGCGTTAAAAATCCCTCCTAACCTCTCTTTAAAAAAGGGAGGAATTCCCCTCCTTTTAGGAGGGGTTAGGGGAGGTAAATATTCTAAAAAATTTAAAAACTATTCCGGCATATTCAGCCAGTGCGGACCTAAGGGTAATTCAGGTAATTCAAACTGCGCCGGATAATCAGCATGAATAAAATACAAACCATCTGCTGGCGCAGTCACACCAGCAGCTTTACGGTCTTCTGCCGCGAAAATATTATCAATATGATCGGCAGCATACATGCCCTGACCAATTTCCAATAAACATCCCATGATATTGCGCACCATATGGTGCAGAAAGCCATCGGCCTGAATATCCAGTACCAGATACTGACCATGCTGAATCAAGCGGCAATGGCTGACATGACGAACGGGCTGATTGGACTGACAGGCTGCGGCGCGGAAGCTTTCAAAGTTATGCGTGCCTTCAAACTTTTTCGCGGCGTATATCATCTGTTCAACATCAAGCGGTGCATAGACATGGGTGACCTGTTTATGCAGCAATGCCGGGCGCACAGGGTGGTTATAGACCACATATCGGTAGCGGCGCGCCTGTGCCTTAAAACGGGCATGGAAGCTGTGATCCATCTCTTTGATCCACTGGATCGAGATGTCTTTAGGGAGTTGGCTATTGCAGCCCATCAGCCAGCCACGTTCAGAACGCACGGCATCCGTATCAAAATGTGCCACCATATTGGTGGCATGGACACCCGCATCCGTACGACCAGCACCATGCAGGCTAATCGGTTGATCGGCAACTTTGCTCAGAACCTTCTCAATGGTTTCCTGTACGCTTGCAACTCCCGGCTGTTGAGTCTGCCATCCTCGATAATGCATCCCACAAAACTCAATTCCCACCGCAAAACGCTGCATAATGACCTCAAAACCTTATTGATCGTACCAATGACGATGCCATTGCTCTACAGTGTCGTATTGTAAATACATTTTCAGGGCTTTTGCATACAGATCCGCATGTCCATAACTTTCATTCAGCAAAATTTTGCAGTGATTCACCCATTCGGCAATGGCATAGCGCTGATCCGTCGCACCAAAAGGCACTTGGGTGGTTAAGACGGAAATACAGCCCTGCTCATACAATTGATCAATGAGCGCAATCATGGTGTCATTGACCGCCAGGTTGCCAGTGCCAAAACCTTGCAAAAATAGAAAATGCGGTGGTCGAGCCAAGAGGTTGTTCAAGTTATTCAGCTGCTGAGCCAGATCAATCGGCTGCATCATGATGCTCATGCAGTTGAATTCAGCCGCTTTCGCAATATCTTCTACCTTGACCTGATAACACGGTTGATGGGTCTGGATTGCGATATTGGCCTCAAGACCTGCAAAGGCATTTAACTCGGTAGTATGCTGTTTCAGTGCAGTTTGCGCATGTAGCAGCTGATGATGGAATGCCAGATAGACTCCAGCGCTACATTCGCTGACGGAATCTAGTGCAAATTTCAGGTTATCTAGGGCATCACTAAATTCACGCTGTTCATTGCCTTGAGCATTCAGCAACGGATATTGGCTACCGGTCAGCACCACATGCGCCGAGTTTCCAATAAAATGTGCCAGTACTGCACTGGCATAACTCAGCGTATCTGTACCGTGAATAATCACAAAATGCTGGATTTGCCGCGATTGCAATTGCTGAATAAACTGTACCAGTTGCAACCAGTCGGTTGCTGTGCAGGCACTACTGTCCTTAATGGCGGGTGCATGATGGCATTCGACGAAATACTGCTCTGCAAGTATCTGTTCGAGCTTTGGAATAAATAAATCAGCAGGCATCGGTGCAAGAGGATCTCCCACGCAGCCGAATGTGCCACCCATATAAATTAATGCAATATTTTTTATCATAAAAAAAGCAGCCAATTATTGACTGCTTTAGTGTAAATCGAAATGCATCAAGATGCGATTTGATTCAGTAATTGCTCTGCGCGTTGCTGTTGTTCAGGAGTATATTCAGCTTCTCGCTCGGCAATGATTTCACGGGCAGCGGCGTAGGCACCGAGTTGAATATATTGCTGGGCAAGATCAAGATTGAGACTTGCTTCATTAACATCCAGTAATTCGGGGAAAGATTGCACGAGTGGATCATGCTGGTCTACGGCTGCCTGAGCTGGCGTAGCAGGAAGATCGAAACTCATCACTGTTGCAGCAGGCGCTTCTGGCGTGGTTTCCAAATGATCTAATTTGAAATCCATGCCTGATAGATTGGTTTGTGCAACCGGATCTGCCACAGGTGCTGCAGCTGTTAAGCTGGACAGATCGAACTCAGTTGCAGGCACCGCAGTTTTTTCAGCTGCTGGTACAGGTGTGTCAAGTGAGAATGAAAAATCTAGAGGCTTGATTTCCTCAGTCACAGTTGGTGCTGTTTCTACTGGAGCAGATTGTTCCAAATCCAGTTTAAAGTCTAAGACAGGTGCCGTTTCTGTTACTGCTGTAGTTTGAATATCTGTAGATGTACTCTGAAATTCAAAATTTACAGAAGGAGCAGCAGGTATAGGAGCCTCTTCAGCTTTTGGTGTTTCTACTGGGGTAGTCTTTGGTTCAAAATTAAATTCAAGTGGTTGAATATCTGCTACAGGTTCTGCAATAGGGGCCGGCTTGCTTGATTGAAAGTCCTGCTGCAATTGTTCAAATGCTAGTTCATTTGAAGGAGCCGGTGCAACCAGATCGGCAAAAGCATCTGAAGTTGAAGTAGCTTCCTGCGCAGAAGAAGTTTTAGGCTGGGCACTTGGGAAATCAATGGTATCTTGTACAGCAGATGAAGATTGTTCGAATTCACGCTGTTTTGCTTCAGCTTGCGCCAGAATCTCATCTAAATGCAAAGAACGGATATGGTTGAGCAGCTGTGAAATTGCAAACTCATCTTTTTGTAAGATATGAATATCCAATAACAGCAGATAGAGTTCATGCTGGGAATTATCCCGATTCAGTGCCTGGTTAATCTGTGCTTCGGCCGCAAAAAAATTACGCTCTTGAATCAGGCCTTCAATTTTCTTGCGTGTGTCTGCTGATAATGGCGTTGCTGATTTTTTTGTGACCCCGACTGGCTCCACCACTTTGGTTCTTTGTGGGGCAGCTTTTGAAGCAGAGCCAGTTTTTTTCGCTTTTACCGTTTTAGTTTTTGCTTTATCTGATTCTTGAGCATCTTGTCGTTTTTTAAAGACAATTAATACGATGATCAATATCACTAATGGAATCACATAAATCAGCATGTTTTACCCCTTGGGGATAGAGTAGTTTAAATTCGCCTATCCCAATAAATCGTCATGTGTAACTTTTTAATTAATTGGCTTCTTATCTGCTTGTTGGGCTTTGAGCTGTTGTTGTAGCTGGGCCAGACGCGCATTTAATAACTGAATTCTGTGATCCTTCTGATTGAGTGCCAATTCTAATTCAGTCACGTTTCTCTGTAATTTAACGGTTTTTTCTCGGGCTGTCATAACTTTTAATGACAATTCCTTTGATGTTTGATTGCGTTCTGTGTTCTGGTTTGCAGAAACTTGCCCAGAATCGTGCTGGTTCTCAGCCACCAGGCTCATTTCTGCCTGATTCAAACGGTATTTTGTTTTGCCAGCAGGCTTAGAAGGTCGCTCGGTTTGCTTTGCTGCAGTGACTTTAATGGGCGCAGGTGCAGGATGAGTCGTATTTAAGTTCAATGCAGCACCCTTGCGTAGACGATCGGCATTTCCTCCGATAAAGGCATGCTCATTGTGTTTTTTGATTTGCTGCATGACTTCGTTGACCGGGCGCTGCTGCTGTTCGGCAATTCGTGAAGCAATCCCCCACAGTGACTCATTGGATTGAACGACATAAGTAGGTTGAGTCTGATTCGGAGCTGCTTTGATTGGTGAAGCTTTTGCAGTCACTGGAGCTGGAGTTTTCACCGGATTGGATGATCCAGTTGATTTTCTGGCTTGTTCCTCAGCAAATTTTTTCACCAATGGATCACTGGAGGCGGTTTGATGATCAGAACGGGACTCTACAGCTTTCTGCACATCTGCTTTATTTGATGCTGATGCGCTTTGATTTGCTGGCATCGTACTAGCTGGTTTGTTTGTAGTCGAAGCTGCTGCAGGAGCAGGCGATGCAAGAGTTGCTTGTGAGGTCTTTACTGAATCTGAAAGCGCCGCTGCAGTTTTATCTGGGGCTTGAGTATCGGGTGCAGTTACAGCCTCGCTTTTCAGTACAGGCGCAATCGCTTGAGCCTGAATCGCTGGACTTGATGTCATTACAGCTGGCACAAATGCAGTTTTAGGAATAGAAGTGTTCGATAATGTTGGTGGTGCTGTACGTTGCAATGCCAACGGCTTTTCTAGAGCCGGTGGCTTATTTAAGGCTGTGGAAGCTGTTGTACTGTAATGACTACTTACGGGTAAGTTGAGTGCAATATCTTTTTCACTGACGACGACAACTGGTGCAAGCGGGCGTTCATTCTGTTTGAGACTGGCTTTTAATAAATCGGTTTTAGCTTGTAAGGGCGTACGAATATGTTGCAGCCGTGCGGCATTGCCTTCCTTGATTTTGACAATAATATTCAGCTCGCGCTCTGTCATTGGTCGAGAAGAAGTAATAGTAATGACCCCGGTGCCATTATTGCTACGCCGAGTAAAAAAGTTTAGATGACCAGGCGGCTGATGCGATGCACCAATTGACATTAAATCTTCAGGTGAAGCCAGACTGACTTCAATCGGCAAATTGATATTAGACTGCCGAAAAGTCATTTCTGCATAGAGTAATTCCCCAGGGGCAGACTGAATCTGAACCGGATCTACATTAATCGCATAAATGTTTTGTGAAGCGACAATGGCTAAAATGGCAAGCTTTAATTTGTTATATACAGTCATCTTAATCGTGAGCTCAGTCATTATCGCATAGCGAAAATTATAGATTAACGGGATGTTTGTTTTTTGTAAAATACTTACGCAATAGTTACATAAAAAAGCCGATCAATAAAGATCGGCTTTTGGCTTTATATCCAAAGGATATTAGGCATTTTTATAATCAATCAGAATACGCAGCATACGGCGTAACGGCTCGGCCGCACCCCAAAGCAACTGGTCACCTACAGTGAACGCACCCAGATATTCTTTACCCATATTCAGCTTGCGCAGACGGCCGACTGGAACGCTTAAAGTACCTGTTACAGCAACAGGCGTCAGATCAGTCATGGATGCTTCACGAGTATTTGGAACCACTTTAGACCAGTCATTGGCACGTGCAATGATGTCTTCGATTTCATCCAAAGGTACATCTTTTTTCAATTTCAGGGTTAATGCCTGAGAGTGACAACGCATGGCACCAATACGCACGCAGTGACCATCAATTGGCACGATCTGCTGGTTGCCCAGAATCTTGTTGGTTTCAACCTGACCTTTCCATTCTTCTTTCGACTGGCCGCTTTCCAGTTGCTTGTCGATATAAGGAATGAGTGAACCAGCCAAAGGAACGCCAAAGTTTGCAGACGGGAAGCCTTCACCACGTTGTAATTCAGCAATTCTAGAGTCGATATCCAGAATTGGAGAACGCGGATCATCTAGCAACTCTTTGGTATTGTTATATAAATAACCCATACCATTGATCAGTTCACGCATGTTTTGCGCGCCCGCACCAGAAGCGGCCTGATACGTCATTGACGTTGCCCATTCCACCAGATTGTTCTGGAACAGACCGCCCAAGCCCATCAGCATCAAGGAAACCGTACAGTTACCACCGACAAAAGTCTTGGTGCCTTTAACCAAACCATCTTTGATCACGTGCATGTTCACCGGATCAAGTACGATGATGGCTTCATCATCCATACGTAAGGTTGATGCTGCATCAATCCAGTAACCGTTCCAGCCTTCAGCTTTCAGTTTCGGGAAAACTTCAGAAGTATAGTCGCCACCTTGACAGGTAATAATGACATCCATTTGCTTCAGACTGTTAATGTCTGATGCATCCATAAGTGCTGGGGCGGTCTTACCGCCAAATGCCGGCGCTTCACCGCCTGCATTACTGGTAGAGAAATAGAATGGCTCAAAATGAGCAAAATCATTCTCTTCAACCATACGTTGCATAAGGACGGAACCAACCATCCCGCGCCAACCGACCAGACCTACTTTCATGTCACTTTGCCTCGGTGCGTTAAAAAATCAAAAGGGATTCGAGTGTACCAAAAAGGGACTCAACTGCAAGAGCTACACAATCAAAACATCAATATTCTTGAGAGAAATATCTGCTTTATGATACATACAAAATTGATAACGTCATTTTTCTTTTAGAAAAAATAATAACTTAATTAAGAGCGCAGTTTATGATATGGGTTATCCAAATTCTGGCAATCATTGTCATTTGGTTAAGTTTTTGGTCACTGATACCACGCGATGAATGGTGGATTCGGGGTGCGGATTTTCCACGCTTACAAATTCTGGTATTGGGCTTTATCGCCTTTATTCTTTTTCTCCTGGTTGATCATCCCTGGAACTGGTTGAATCAGCTGCTTTTTATCGGTCTGATGGCAGCTTTGGCCTATCAGTTGAAAATGGTATTGCCCTATACCTTTATCTGGAAAAAACAGGTCAAGCAGGTCAAGCATGATCAGCTGGATCCGCAACGTCAGATTTCCCTGGTCGTTTCCAATGTACTTACTACCAATACCAAATATCATTTACTGATCGAGCAGATCCAGATTCATCAGCCAGATCTGGTTTTGACTCTGGAAACCGATCAAAACTGGCAAAATGCACTCTCGGTGATTGAAGCTGATTATCCTTATCGCGTGCCTGTGCCTTTGGATAATCTGTATGGCATGCATCTATATAGCAAGCTCGAACTGAGTGAAACTGAGGTTAAATTTATTCTGAGTGATGAAATTCCCTCCATTCATACCACGGTGATTTTACGCTCAGGACAACCGGTACAGCTCTACTGTCTGCATCCCAAACCACCCAGTCCGACCGAGGCCAAGGATTCTACCTTGCGTGATGCTGAACTGCTGATTGTCGGTGATCAGATTAAAGATCTGGATGAAAGCTGTATCGTCATGGGCGATCTGAATGACGTGGCCTGGTCACGTACCACACGCCTGTTTCAACGCATTAGTGGGCTGCTGGATCCGCGGGTAGGACGTCATTATGTGAATACTTTTCACGCAGATTATCCTTTTTTCCGCTGGTCGCTGGATCACGTCTTTCATAGTACCGATTTTGCCTTGGTACACATGGAGCGTTTACCGCATGTAGGTTCTGACCATTTTCCGGTCTTTCTGGTTTTACAAACCGGTCGGGTATTCGAGCATATTCAGGAAGAATTAGAACAAACTGATAAAGATGAGCAGGAAGCACAAAAAGCCATTGAAGAGGGCATTCAGAAAGCAGAGAAAGAGGAAAAAATAGTCACTGATGAAGTTGCCCTGGCTTATAAAGAAGGGGGCAAAATCTCATAGGTTTTTAGAAGAAAAGTGTACGATATTGCTTACAACAGTTTACGCTTCTTGCGAATGGGCAGGGGTTGGGAATCTGGGTATTCTAGGTTTATCAGCACAGGGAGTCGAGAAAGGATATTCTCATAAGGAAGACGAAGCTGAATGAAAACATCATGGATATGATGCTGAAAGGGAAATCACAAAAAAGCAGAACGAATTATAATATGTGAAAGCACAACCTCATTAACCCGAGTTTTACAGGATGTAGAGCTCGGGTTAAATTATTTCAATTACTTAAACATGATTTTAAGCTATAGCCCTTCAAATTCCGTGATCAAATCGATTTAGTAAATTGATTTATAACCTTCAGGGCGAGTCTTAAAACGGCGGTGGAACCACATATATTGGGTCGGTGCGATGCGCAACTGCTGCTCAATCACCCGGTTCACGCGAGTGGCATCTTCAACTTCATTCTCACTAGGGAAGTTTTCCAGTGCCGGTTCAATGAGCACATGGTAGCGCGGATTGTTAATATCGCCATGACGGTAGAAATATAAAGGAATTGCAGCCGCTTTGGTCATTTTCAGTAAACGGCGATGTGCGGTTACAGTCGCCGCAGGCACGCCAAAAAAAGGTGCCATCACGCCTTGTTTTAAACCATAATCCTGATCCGGACTGTACCAGATCGCATGGCCATTTTTCAGGTTACGTACCAGACCGCGCATATCATCATGGTCAATCTGATTGGCATAAATTGTGGCGCGACAACGGTAAATCAGCATGTCCAAAAGTGGATTATTCTGCGGACGATAGACTACATCCGGTTCAAAATATTGTGCGCAAAGATAACCACCCGCATCGAGCAAAGTTGAATGCGTGCCTAATAACAGCATGCCTTGGCCTGCGGCTTGTGCCTTCTGAATATGTTCCAAGCCTTCAATACTGACGCGGCCCTGAAACCATTTCGGACTGTACCAGGCATTCAGCGTCTCAAACACCCCCAGCATTTGATCGATAAATACCTGACGGGCATTGTCCTGTACCTGCTTTTCAGACCATTCGGGAAAGCAGACTTCCAGATTACGCAGCGTGGTTTCACGGCGTGATTTCAAGTATTTAAAAGAAAGGTGGCCCAGCAGGGACGCCAGACGATGCTGAATGGCCCAAGGTAAGATCGCCAGAATCATCAGGAAAATAATGCCTAGCCATTTGCCCCAATATTGAGGTAACAGGAATGACCATTGAAATTCACCGGGTTGATATGCAGGCTGAGTACTCATAAAACAATTTAGGGCCAAAAGATTAAATGCAGTCTAACAGAGAAGATTATTGAAATAAAAAAGCATCTGTACGAATACAGATGCTTTAGTAAAAGCTCGGGGAATATTTAGCCGTTACTTAGGTTGTCCAGTTCTTCCCAACGCTCTAATTTTTCCAGTAACAGCTCATCAATTTCGGATAAACGGTTAGAAAGTTTCAATGCTTTATCGGAATCAGTCACAAATAAAGAGCCATCAGCCAGTTGTGCGTTGATCTCGGCCTGCTCTTTTTCCAGTGCTTCCATTTCAGCAGGAAGTTGCTCGAGTGCACGCTGGTCCTTGTAGCTAAGCTTAACTTTTTTGGCAGCGACCGGTGCCGCCTCGGCTTCTGCTTTGGCTATGGCTTTTTTCACGGCACTTTTTTGGTCAACCACGGTTTGATCCGGACGTTGTTCAAGATAATCCTGATAACCGCCAACATATTCGTCAATATTGCCCTTACCATCAAAGACCCAAGTGGATGTTACCACGTTGTCCATAAAGGCACGGTCATGCGAGATCAACAGCAGGGTGCCTTTGTAGCCACCCAGCATCTCTTCCAGTAACTCTAAAGTCACCATATCCAGGTCGTTGGTTGGCTCATCCATCACAATCAGGTTCGATGGTTTCAGCAACAGTTTCGCTAGCAGGATACGGTTGCGCTCACCACCTGACAAAGCTTTGACTGGTGTACGGGCACGTTCTGGCGAAAACAGGAAATCTTGTAAATAACTATAGATATGACGACGGTTACCATTCACATCCACGTGGTCAGAACCTTCTGAGACGTTATCTTTAACAGATTTTTCCAGATCCAGCGCATTACGGAGCTGGTCGAAATAGGCCACTTCTAACTGCGTACCGGTCTTCACCGTACCGCCATGTTCTAGCTCGCCCAGAATGGCTTTAATGAGGGTAGTTTTACCGACACCGTTATCACCGACCAGACCGATACGGTCGCCACGGAGGACAAGTGCAGAGAAGTTGTTGATGATCGGTGCATTGTCACCGAATTTCACACTCAGGTTCTCAATTTCAAACACCAGTTTGCCGGAACGGTTGGCATCCTGAGTCGCCATCGTCACTTTACCTTGTTGCGAACGACGTGCTCTAGATTCTTCACGTAATGCTTTTAGGGCACGGACACGACCTTCGTTACGGGTACGACGGGCTTTAATCCCTTGACGGATCCAGACTTCTTCCTCAGCCAGCTTTTTATCGAACAGCGCATTTTGCTTTTCTTCAGCTTCCATTTGCTGGGCTTTCAGGTCTAGATAACGTGAATAGTTACCTTCATAACTACGCAGTTGACCACGATCCAGTTCAACAATACGGGTAGCAATGCTATCGACAAAGGCACGGTCATGCGAAATGAACAATAGGGTCAAATTATTTTGATCGAGCAGGAATTTTTCCAGCCATTCGATACTTTCAACGTCTAAATGGTTCGTCGGTTCGTCCAGTAACAGCACATCGGGTTGGGTAAGTAAAGCACGTGCCAGTAGTACACGACGTTTACGACCACCAGACAAATCGGCAAGATCTGCATCCGGGTCCAGGCCCATTTTGCTTAAAATCGAATTGACCTTGGTTTCCAGGGCCCAGCCATCCAGCTGATCCATTTTGTGTTGCAGGTTGCCCATACGATCACAGGCGTCCATGTCACCTAGTACACAAGCTTCACTGGCAGCATGATAAGCACGCAGAACTTCTGACGCTTCACCAGCGCCATCTGCCACGATATCAGCCACTTTACCTGAATCCATCGGTACATCTTGCGCCAGCATGGAAATAGTAATGCCGTTTTGTAATGAAACTTCGCCGTTGTCAGGCAGTAAACTTCCTTCAATCAGCTTAAGTAAGGTAGACTTACCCTCACCATTACGGCCAATCAAACACACTCGTTCGCCGCGTTCCAAGTTAAAATTCGCGCCGTCGAGCAGGGCGGGTCCACCAAACGCAAGTTGGACATCCCTAAGGGTAATATAGGCCATAATGTTTCCTGAAATCCCCAATGAGGACTTTAAATGACTAAACAACAAAATCTAAATGATCAGGCGTCATTTTCCGCACCCATTGAAGATTTGCAAGTGCGAATTGCATTTTTAGACGATTTAGTTGAACAGTTGAATGATCAGGTGGCCAAACAGACCCTGGAAATTGCTGATCTGAAAAAGCAAATGACGCTGTTATATCAACGTGTTGAGTCTTCAGATCTGTCTGAAGGCATTGCAGAATTTGATCCGGTTGCAGATCGCCCACCGCATTATTAATTTGCAACCAATGATTTAATCAACAACAACCCTTAGCTGATCTAAGGGTTTTTTATTGAAAAATAAAAATGAGCCGATCGATAAGATGTTAAAAAGAGAAATATTATTTTTTTGAATGGGCTTTTAAATTGCCTTAAACACGCATATAAAAGTAATCAAGTGCCAAAGAAATTTTCCTGCTGAAAACAAATATTCGGGCTTATAAACAGATTTCTTTCAGGCATTTCATAAAATGCAGTTTGACCCTCTGCCGAAACAGGCCTGCACCCATTCAGTCGTAAAATTATTTGACCTTTCACTCACTTCCTACTCTAATACCCGCTCTCAGGTACATTCCGGAATTGCGTCCCATGCACCCAAAAGTTGTTCTACTCGACCTCGAAAATAATTTCCCCACAGCCAAGTTAATGCGTGAGATTGTGGCGCATTATTCGACTTTATATCTGTTTAGCTGTGCTGGAAAATTTGAATTCTCCTTAGAGGATTTAACCGAGCTTGCCGGCTGGGTTAGCAGTGGTCAGGTGGTGGTACTGGACACGCCTGAATCGCCACAAAAAGAATATGAATATGCGGTCATTGTCGGTCAGCTTATGGCGCTACTGGAGCCGGAAACCGAGGTTGAATTGATCTCGGCGATGGACAGCTGCGAGATGTTGCAGCAGATGCTGCAAGCTTCTGATATTCCGTGTCACCTAATTCAGATTCAGCCTGATGAGACAAACATTCCAACCGATCAACCTAAAAATCATCTTCCGAGTCTGGATACCATCAAGAACACACCTGCCTTGCAACTGGTGAAAAAATACTGTGATGCGTTAGGGAAAATGAGCGGCAAACCGAATACGGTGGAAACCCTAAAAAACTCAGTGGCGAATATTCTGCAAGTGATGCCAGTGAAAGCTCAGCATGTGGTCGGCATGTTGATTAACCTGAAAATTGTCAAACGCTATGATGAGCAGATCAGTTTCCGTAAAAAAGTCCTGAAACAATGGCTGCAACTCAATCTGGATGAACAAAGCCCGGTTAAAAATCCTAAACTGGATCAGGTTATTTCCCAAATGAAGGTAGATGAAGCTCCAGTTGAATCTGAAATACTCAAGTCACCAATCCAGTCGGCACAGCAAGACCTGTTCAAGAACTTTGGCCGGATCGATCCGGTACAACTGGAAGTGGCGCGTAAACTGCGTGAATTGCAGGGCGATAAACCCAAAGACATTTATGAGCTGCGTGATTTACTGGAACAGTTATTTCCAAAATCGGACATTCGCTTGCTGCTGAAGGAGTTGATCGAGAAAGGTTATATTTACTGGAATGGTCACGAAATTTTATATAGTCATGAAATGTTCCTGAATTAATTTTATCGTGCAAACTTGCGTTTTATATTGTGCTTATGCAACTCTAATAATAGAACATAAAGGTTGAACTATGGAAAACACTGGAATCTGGGTGACGGTGGTCATCATCATTTTCGTCATAGGGTCGATTTTCGGGTTACGTGTAAGTCCCCGAGAAAAAGCCTTGGGGCTGATGCGTGATAAAGCCCGTAAAATGGGTTTGCATCCACGTCTGGTGGTGGCACCGGACTGGACCAAAATCCCGAAGGCGACTGAAAGTCGTGCCAGTATGGTCGCGTACTACAGTGTGCTGATGCCAGATGCACGTTTGCCCTTGATGCGCGCCCGTGTTGTCGATAATAAACTCGAAATCGTGCAGGGTGATGAGAAATTTAAAGATTTTCCCATTGCATTAAAAGGCATTTATGCTATTGATATGCAGGCCAACTGTGTCGGCGTGTATTGGGATGAAGAAGCTGATTTAAGAGCGACCCAACTCGACGACATCAAAGCGCTGTTACACGCTTTGGCTGAACTTTAATTTAGAAATAAACAGGATTAACGGTTAATTATGGCGAACGCTCCTCGGTCCACATCAAAAAGCAGCACAGCGAAGTCTCCCGACGCTGGAAGCAAGCGTGCCCTAGTGATTGTGGAGTCGCCTGCAAAAGCGAAAACAATCAATAAGTACCTTGGTCCGAACTACATCGTAAAATCATCGGTGGGTCATGTGCGTGACTTACCGACTGGCGGCTCTGCAAAATCGACAGAGAAAAAACCAGCGACACGTACCAAACTGACGGATGCAGAAAAAGCTGAAAAATCACAGAATGCGTTGATTAACCGCATGGGTGTCGATCCGGAACATGACTGGAAAGCCAAATACGAAGTCCTTCCTGGCAAAGAACATGTGGTTGCCGAACTGAAAAAACTGGCATCGCAAGTCGATGAAGTCTATCTGGCAACGGATATGGACAGGGAAGGAGAGGCGATTGCCTGGCATTTAAAAGAAGTCATCGGTGGTGATGATTCGCGTTATCAGCGTGTGGTCTTCAACGAAATTACCAAAAACGCGATTCAGGATGCCTTTAAGCATCCGTCACGTCTGGATACCAATAAAGTCAATGCACAGCAGGCACGCCGTTTCCTGGATCGTGTCGTGGGCTTTATGATTTCGCCATTGCTTTGGGAAAAGATTGCCCGTGGTCTGTCGGCCGGTCGTGTACAGTCGGTTGCAGTGAAGCTGGTGGTCGAGCGTGAACGTGAAATTCGTGCCTTCATTCCTGAAGAATACTGGCAGGTGTTTGCCGATACCAAATCGAAAAAAGATGATATTCGTCTCGAAGCGGTCAAGCAAAATGGCAAGACGCTCAAGCTGCGCAACAAAGCCGAAACTGATGCCTTATTAAACCTGATCAAAGATGCGGATTATACGGTTTCTGCACGTGAAGATAAGCCAACCAAGGTTAATCCAAGTGCGCCGTATATTACGTCAACGCTACAACAGGCAGCCAGTACCCGTCTCGGTTTTTCTGTGAAGAAAACCATGATGCTGGCGCAGCGTCTGTATGAAGCCGGCTTCATTACCTATATGCGTACCGACTCGACCTTCTTGAGTGATGATGCGGTGAATATGGTGCGTGGTCATATCGAATCCGAGTTTGGCGAGAAGTATTTGCCTGCCAAGCCGAACCGTTATGGCAATAAAGCCGGTGCGCAAGAAGCGCATGAGGCGATTCGTCCATCTATGGTTGGCTTAAAAGGCGACAGTCTGGTGGGTGTTGAGCGTGATGCACAGCGTCTGTATGACCTGATCTGGCGCCAGTTTGTTGCTTGTCAGATGACTCCGGCAGAATATCTGTCTTCTACCATTTTGGTGGATGCCAATGGCGTAGAACTGAAAGCCAAAGGCCGTACCTTGGTCTTTGATGGCTTTACCCGCGTGCGTGGTGCCAATAAAGCCGATGACGATATTTTATTGCCTGCGGTCAAAGTCGGTGAAGTGCTTAAACTTGAGAAACTTGATCCATCTCAACATTTCACCAAGCCACCGGCACGTTTTACTGAAGCCTCACTGGTGAAAGAACTCGAGAAAAAAGGCATTGGCCGTCCATCGACCTATGCTGCGATTATCTCGACCATTCAGGATCGTGGTTATGTGAAACTGGATAACCGTCGTCTCTATGCCGAGAAGATGGGTGAGATCGTTACCGATCGTCTGGATGAAAATTTTAGTAATCTGATGAACTATGCCTTTACCGCAGATCTTGAAGGTCAGCTGGATAAAGTAGCAGATGGTGAGCGTAACTGGAAAGAGTTATTAGACAGCTTCTACGGCGATTTTAAGCAACGTTTGACTACGGCGCAGGGTGAGAACGGTATGCGCCGCAATCAGCCTGTAGAAGTGGATGCAGTACACTGTAAAGAATGTGACCGTCCAATGCAGATTCGTACCGGAACCACAGGCGTATTCTTGGGTTGTTCAGGCTATAACCTACCGCCGAAAGAGCGTTGTAAAGGAACCTTGAACCTGACACCAGTTGAGTCTCTGGCTGCATTATCTGATGATGAGGCTGCGGAAACTGCTGACCTGATGTCGAAGAAGCGTTGTCCGATCTGTGAAACTGCCATGGACAGCTATGTGATTGATGGCGGCCGTAAACTGCATATCTGTGGGAATAACCCGGACTGTAGTGGTTTTGAACTTGAAGAAGGTGAGTTCAAAATTAAAGGCTATGATGGCCCGAGTATCCCATGCGACAAGTGTGATGGTGAAATGCAGCTGAAGACGGGTCGTTTTGGTCCGTATTTTGCCTGTACCAGCTGTGACAATACCCGTAAAGTCTTAAAGAGCGGTCAGCCTGCGCCTCCACGTGTGGATCCGATCAAGATGGAGCATTTACGTTCTGCCAAGCATGACGATTTCTTTGTACTGCGTGACGGTGCAGCCGGTTTATTCCTGGCGGCAAGCAAGTTCCCGAAAGTGCGTGAAACCCGTGCACCGAAAGTGGCCGAGATTCGTTCTGTTGCCGACCAGCTTGATCCAAAGTATCAGTTTATCTTGCAGGCACCTGATGTGGACCCGGAAGGGAATCCAACTCTGGTAAAATTTAGCCGTAAGAACCAGTCACAATATATTGGTTCGGAAACTGCAGAAGGCAAGCAAACCAAATGGTCTCTGGTTTATCAGGACGGAAAATGGGTTGAAGCCTAAACTCTAAGATTCAAAAAAATGCTGACGAAAGTCGGCATTTTTTATGTCAGAATCATGTATATAAAAAATTAAAAATAATATCTTGGGGTGGATGTGGATATTCAGACAAAAAAGTTCGCTGTATTAATCGATGCGGATAATTCTTCTATCAACGCGATTTCATCGGTATTGGAGGAAGTTGCGAAATATGGAATTGCCAGTGTCAAACGTGTGTATGGGGACTGGAGCAGCGAAACGTTAAAGAAATGGCGAGATGTACTCCTTCCTCATGCCATCACTCCGGTACAACAATTCGCTTATACCAAGGGTAAAGATGCGACGGATATGATCCTGATCATTGATGCTATGGATTTACTTTATGCAGGTGCATTAGATGGATTTTGTATCGTATCCAGCGATAGCGATTTCACGCCCTTAGCTTCACGTATTCGTGAAAATGGTCTAACAGTGTATGGCTTTGGCAAAAAAGCTACGCCTGAAGCATTTAAGAAAGCCTGTGACAAGTTCATTTATATCGAAAACTTACTTGTAGATAGTGAAATTAAAAATAATGAGGATGGTGAAGAAACAGGATCAATAGATAAAAAAGTTTCGGAGATTATCAAGACTAATGGACAAAAAACTATATCTGCGCAAAAGGAAATTCAGTTACCTGAAGGGATGGATCGAGCTACGCTTAACTTAATTTATAAAGCTGTAAAAGATAATGCCGATGATAATGGATGGGCGAATTTAGGGATGGTCGGGCAGTATATCAGTGCAGTAAAGCCTGATTTTGACTCTCGTAACTATGGTAGAGCCAAATTGTCAGGATTAATAAAAACTTTAAATTTATTTGAAACAAAAATAGAAATGAGTCAGATGTATTTAAGAAAAATGAAAAAGCAGAGTGTGTAATCGATATGTGGAAAAAGATTCGGATTCTGATTTTATTAATCATCTTATTGATTGTCGCGGTCAATGCCTATCGTGATCAAAACCAGAACTGGTCAAAGCCGATTATTGTGTTGCTGCATCCGATTAATGCCGATGGATTACCGACCACACAGCAATATATCCAGCAACTGTCAGCTCAGGACCTGAATGGAGCACGGGAATATCTGGAAAAAGCAGCTCAGCAGTATCGTGGACAGCCGACTTATTTTTATTTTAATTTAGGCCGTGAGCTTCAAGTTCTACCACCCAAAGTCCCTGAGCAAGACTCGCTCATCGATACGGTTTTATGGAGTTTAAAATTCCGGTTCTATGCCTGGAAACAGCGACAGAGTTCAGACCCTTCAGCTAATGTGACTTTATTTTTAAATTACTATGATCCTGTGCAGACCAAGCAATTGAAACATTCCACTGCTTTGCAAAAAGGCCGGATTGGTTCGATAAATCTATTTGCATCCAAACAACAAACTGAACAGAATAAAATTGTATTGGTGCATGAATTGCTGCATGCCTTTGGCGCTTCGGATAAATATGATTTAGCGACAGGTCAACCGATTTATCCGCTGGGTTATGCATTTCCAGATCAGCAACCCTTATTTCCGCAAACCAAGGCGGAGCTGATGGCAGGACATATTCCACTGTCTCAAACCACCAGTAAAATGCCAGAATCTTTAAATCAAACCTTGATTAATGAGATAACTGCAATTGAACTGGGCTGGAAATAAAGACTTGTGGATAGTGCTGGATTTATCCACAATTTAGACTTCATTTGTGGATAAAAGATCACACCATGCCGCTCACCTTTGTGCTTGCTCCTGACTCGTTTAAAGAAAGCATGTCTGCTGCGCAGGCTTGTCAGGCCATGCAACGCGGTATTCAGAACGTCATTCCGGATGCCAATATTATTCATGTGCCAATGGCTGATGGCGGTGAAGGCACGGTCGATGCACTGATTTCAAGCTTGAAGGGGGAAAGTATTGCATGTGAAGTGACCGGACCACTGCCTGAGCAACGTATTCAGACCTATTGGGGTTTGATTGATGCAGGTCAAACTGCTGTGATTGAAATGGCCAAGGCTAATGGCATTCATTTATTGAAGCCTTCACAGCGTAATCCGATGCTCACTTCGACCTATGGTACAGGAGAAATGATCAAACAGGCATTGGACTTGAGTGTGAAAAAAATCATCATTGGGCTCGGTGGCAGTATTACCAATGATGCAGGTGCTGGTATGGCGCAAGCACTGGGTGTGCGGTTTCTAAATTATAAGAGTGAGTCAATTCAGGTCTGTGGTGGAAACTTAGATCTGGTCAAATCAATGGATTTATCCGAACTTGATCCACGTTTAGCAGATACTGAAATAATCATTGCATCGGATGTCAACAATCCACTGTGTGGACCAAATGGTGCATCGATAATCTTTGGACCACAAAAAGGTGCAACGCCTGAAATGGTCAAGCAGTTGGATCAAAACCTCTGTCATTTCGCCGATGTAGTCGCTGGGCAGATTGGCCATGATCATCGTCATGTTGCAGGTGCGGGCGCTGCCGGTGGATTGGGTTTTGGTTTAATGGCATTCACTGCTGCTTCCATTCGATCAGGTGTAGAGCTGATGATTGAACAGGTTCAACTCAACGAGAAAATAGCGCAAGCAGATCATGTGTTTACCGGGGAAGGTAAAATTGATTTTCAAACCAAATTTGGCAAAACGCCATTTGGTGTGGCGCAGGTTGCAAAACACTTCAATAAACCGGTGATTGCTTTTGCGGGTCTAGTCGGTGAAGGGATTGAGGATTTGTTTGAGTCAGGATTTAGCCAGATTGTTGGGATTAATCCGCCAGATTGTCCTTTAGAGGAAGCCTTAAATAATGCAGAAATGAACTTGGAGAAAGCTGTCGTTGAGATAGTTAAAATCTTTTGACAGAGTGAAAGTATTTCTCTCTCCTGTAATCCAGCACGCCCTGTCGTTAGCTAATATCAAATCAGGAAATAAAATTGGAGACAGTTTCAGGACAACTGAAAAGACATAATTCTGGAAGCGATCTGTTAAACTACATACATCCACAAAATGATGAGTGAAAATGAGTTTAGCCACCCTGATTGATGAATTAAACCCCCAACAAAAGCAAGCAGCGACCACAGAAGCAAAACACAGTTTGGTGCTGGCCGGGGCAGGTTGTGGCAAAACCAAGACTATCGTGGCACGCGCAGCTTACTTGATTGAGCAGGGTGTGCCTGCCAACCAGATTCAAATTCTGACCTTTACCCGCCGTGCAGCCAGTGAAATTGTGGCGCGTGTCGAACTTGCACTGGGTGAACAAGCCAAGGGACTGCGGGCCTCGACCTTTCATACCTTCTGTATGTATCTGCTGCGCCGTATTCCGAAAGCTTTTGGTCTGGAACAGTTTTCGATTATTGATCGTGATGATCAGTTGATGATGTTTCGTTTGATTCGCGGCCGTGATGACAAGAAAAATCCCAATCATCTGCCGAAGCCTCAGGAATTATGTGATTTGTATTCTTTTGCAAGGAATACCCGGCAAAAGCTCAGTCTGGCGCTGGAAAAACAGATGCCGGAATATCTGGCCTTAAAGGACCAGATTGCCGAAATTATGAAAGAATATGAAGCACGTAAGCAAGCGCGAAGTTTTCTGGATTATGACGATATTCTGGCGGTAGTAGCTACGGCGCTGGCACAGTCCGAAGGTCTGGTCGACTATGTCGCTTCAATCTGTCGGCATATGCTGGTCGATGAAATGCAGGATACCAATCCATTGCAATGGGCTTTGCTGGAGCCACTGAAAGACCGGATCAGCCTGTTCTGTGTCGGTGATGATGCGCAGTCGATTTATGGCTTTCGTGGTGCAGACTTTGAAAATATTCACCATTTCAAAGAACGTGTGCCAGATGCGCAGATTTTTAAATTAGAAAAAAACTACCGCTCGACCCAGGAAATTCTGGATCTGTCCAACTGGCTGCTCGATCAGTCTGAAATCAAATATGACAAACGTCTGGAAGCGTATCGCGGAGAAGGTGTAAAGCCGCGCATGCATATTTTCCCGAATGAGTTTGATGAAGCCAAATGGATCGCGATTGATATTAAAGAGCGTCATTATCTGCAAGGTAGTAAGTGGGGCGAGCATATGGTGCTGGTTCGTTCCAGTTTTGCCGCACGGCATATTGAGGCAGCCTGTATCGCGGCTAATGTGCCGTATCGCTTTATTGGTGGCATGAAGCTGCTGGAAACGGCGCATGTCAAAGATTTGCTCAGCATGCTGCGCGTAGTCGCCAATCCGCTGGATGATATCGCCTGGATGCGTTTCTTGACCCTGTGGAATGGTGTTGGTGATGTGGGTGCCAGTAAGCTATCGCAGCAGTTATTGGCTGAACCGGAAATGGAAGCTATTGCAGATAATTTGGAAAAATTTGGCAAGATACCATTAGAAACCATTCTGATCATGCAGCAGATGAGTGTGCTCAAAGGCGAAGTGCAAGCCTGTGTCGGTCTTGCGATTCAGGCGATTGAATCGCAGTTGGCGGAAAACTATAAAAAGGATTGGCCACGTCGCCAGAGTGATTTTGAACTGGTCAAACAGCTGGCCTCCAAGCATTCGCAGCTGAGTGAGTTTTTAGAGGAATATGTACTGGATCCGGTGTCAATCTCGGAAATTGAACGCCAGTCGGACCATGATGTGGTGACCTTGATTACCATTCACTCGGCCAAAGGCACCGAACAAAATGTTTGTTATGTGGCCAATGTCACGCCAGGCAATTACCCGCATGCACGTGCTCAGGGTGACTTTGATGATGTCGAAGAAGAACGTCGTGTGCTATATGTGGCGTTGACCCGGGCAAAAAATGAATTGATTCTGACCAAACAGAACCTGAATCATTGGGCGCGGGAAACGGTCGATGAGCAGGGGCGTAAAGTCGAAAGCTATTTCCTGAATGATCTCACCCGGCATTTATGCACCACAGAAACCCATTACAAGACCCGGCAGCAAACGGTAAAAAGTGCCTTGATTGAACGCAAGTCGATTAATTTAGATTTTGGGATTGATCTCGATTAAACTATGGCAAAGTTGTTTCATGCAAAAAGTAGAGTAGGCGCGTGCTTTTTGATATTTTTTGCCTATCTTCTTAAGGTTGTAAGATGAAAATTTTAGTTCGTAATTTAGAACGTACGGTCACAGAAGCCGAATTACTGAAACTGTTCCAGGAATATGGCACAGTGGAGACCTGTACTTTGGTGCTTGATGCAGCAACAGGCAAATCAAAAGGTTTTGCTTTTGTAGAAATGCCGCATGGCCGTGAAGCAGTCAAAGCCATTAAAGGCCTGAACACTTTACGCCTACACGGACATGGCATCCGCGTGAAAGCCGCAGAAGACAAGCCTCAGGCTTAAACTCAAAAAAGGAGCACTTGATAGGCTCCTTTTTTTATGGCTACAATTTAGTATCGCCGTACTTAATTAGTGAGTTCAATGCTCTGAATTTCAGTGCTGGATTGATTCAGTCCGAACATCTTTTGATTGCGAAATGCAGGCGAACCTTTTACTTTATAAAAGCCAAAATTTGTTTTAAACCTTAGGAAATCTCGATGACCCGTGTTGCTCGCTATCATGCGGACCGTACCAATCAAAAACTGTATTTTGCCCGTCTATCCTGCCAGCAAGCAGAGCAAACCGAACATGTACAACAGGCTCAGGCACAACGTGAAGCAACTGTGTTTCATTTGCATGGTGCTTTGTTAGCATTTTTACAGGAACTGGTGCGTTACTATCGCCTGAATGATCCTCATCCAACCTTAAAATCGATCGAAGAATTGATGGCGGCCAAAGGCCAAATTTCGCCAGAAGTGGCGGTGCTGCAACATTTATCCAAGAGTGGTTTCATTGCTGAACTGAAACGCGCTTACCGTCTGTGCCAGTATGCGCCCGAACCAAGTACCCCAGAACCTGAAGACGAAACCTCCTCAAATCTCATCATTAAAGTCACACAGTCTCCACAAGCATGGTTACCTGATACTGCTATATTGAGAGAGTGGCATCGTGACCTGACCCAATTAATTGATGGTTTTCGTAATGAGATGATTGAATTTTAATCGGATCGGCTGTACTTGAAAATGCAATTTTTAACCCTATATCAATTACTCTAATGATGCAAAGTGCACCCGGTGCTTTGCCACCATGTTGAACATGGAGGATATATGTCTATAGAACAGTTGAAAGATTTATTTGGTAATCAAGACGCGATTTTAGAACTCGTTCAACTTGAAGGTGGCGCGTTGGCTCTACGCAATGCAGGCTCACATAAACAGCCTTTGGTCATGATTCAATTTAATGATGAGGTGAAAGCTCTACTTGGAGAGCAGACCCCCGTGATTGCGCAACAGATGATTCAGGCAGCACTCTATGGTTTGCTGGAACAGCAGGTCAATGAGTGGCAGGCTGAAGTTGTGGATGAAGAACCAAAGTATATGAGTTAATCGTTGAAATTTATTTAGAAAGCACACTACTATTGGTGTGCTTTTTGAGTTTTATAGGTTATTAAATTAGGCAGATTTTAAGTATCACAAAGACGTTCATTTAAAATGAAGATGAAAAATCATTATTTTAAAATTTGGGTCATGAGCAGTCTGAAGCCATTGAGTTAATAAAATCTTAGGCTCGGAGATATATTGATGTCCATAAAAAAGTTGCCAGATCCGACAACTTTTTTATTTGGTGTTGATTAAAAGAAAAACTTTAATGAGAAGGCGTATGCTGATGCGCGATCTCAATCTGGTTCAAAATATGATTGCTCATATTTTTTGCCATTTCTTCTTTGGCATAATAAACCGCACCGATATTATCCCGACGAATGGCTTCAGCTTCTTCCTTGCTTTCTGCACAGACCAGTACCTGAATTTGTGGATTCAAGGTCTTGGCAATGTCGACAATTTTATGAATATCGATGATATCCATAGGGGAAATGACCAGTAAGCGCGCATGCTGAATATGTGCCTGAATCAGGACCCCGGCTTCAGTAGCAACACCAGACACCGCAGCAATACCTTTTTCACGCAGATTTTCGACGATGTCACGGTTTTCTTCGGCAATGACCACCTTGATGTTTTCTTCCATCAATGAGCGGGTAATGCGACGACCGACCTCACCATGGCCAATAATCACCACCTGATCGCGCAGGTAATCCTGTGAGACTTCATCGGGTAACATTGCCAGAGGGTCACCACTGCGTTCCAGTAAACGTGCCAGGGTCGAGCGTTCCCGAATCCATTTCTGTACTGGCTCAATTGCGGAAAAGATAAAGGAATTGAGGGTAATCGAAATCAAGGCACCTGCCAGAATCAGGTTTTGACCTTCCAGCGAAAGCAGGTTGAGTGAAACACCGAGTGCAGCCAAAATAAAGGAGAACTCACCAATCTGTGCCAGAGAAGCACCGACGGTTAAGGCGGTATTGATCGGATAGCGAAAGAACAGCACCAGTGCCATGGCGGCAATAGTCTTGCCAATCATGATAATCCCGACCACGGCCAGTACATGTAAAGGCTGTTCCAGCAAAATGCGCGGATCAAACAGCATGCCGACGGAAACAAAGAATAAAATCGAGAAAATTTCACGCAGTGGCAAGGTTTCTTCTTCGGCACGATGACTAAAATCGGACTCTTTCACCACCATTCCGGCAAAGAAAGCACCCAGTGCCATCGACACGCCAAAGACTTTATAGGCACCAAAGGCAATCGAAACAGCAGCAGCCACCACGGTTAAGGTAAACAGCTCACGTGAACCGAGACGTGCCACCACCTGTATGATCATCGGAATCAGGCGTTTACCAATAATCAGCATGAAGGCAATAAAGCCTGCGACTTTGAGCAGGGTAATCCCTAAGGTGAGCCAGATATTCTCATCGCTTGCGCCTTCCAGCGCTTGCCCACCTAAAAGCACCGCAGTGGCAGGTAACAGTACCAGCGCCAAGACCATGACCAGATCTTCGACCAGCAACCAGCCAACGGCAATCCGGCCATTGATCGAATCGAGCAGGCCGCGATCACCAAGCGCTTTGAGTAGCACCACGGTACTGGCACAGGACAAGCTTAGGCCGAAGACCAGCGCTGAGCCAAAGCTCCAGCCCCACAGCATCGAAACTCCGACCCCGAGCAAGGTGGCAACCGCAATCTGTAAAATCGCACCAGGCAGGGCAATCCGGCGTACCTGCATCAGATCGTTCAGGGAAAAATGCATCCCGACACCAAACATCAGGAACATGACGCCTAACTCTGCCAACTGGTTGGCCAGATGAATATCACCGACCACACCGGGCGTGTGGGGGCTAATCAGAATGCCGGCAATGAGATAGCCGATCAAAGGGGGAAGACGTAGCCGTGCAGCGAGATAGCCAAAGACCAAAGCTAAGCCAAAACCAACAGCCAGTAATATAATGAGCTCTACGTCATGTGGCACTAAATACTCCTTTAGCTAGGTTTGCTGGGAAATAAGCACAAAAAGTGCCAAAACATGCAGAAAGTTTATCAAGCCGGATAAAAAAAGTGCAAAAAAAAACGACCCGCAAAGGTCGTTTTTTTAAAGAAACTAAAATTATTTGATTTTAGCTTCTTTGAAGATTACGTGTTGACGGATTTTTGGATCAAATTTTTTGATTTCCATTTTTTCCGGCATAGTACGTTTGTTCTTAGTCGTGGTATAGAAATAACCTGTACCAGCTGAAGAAACTAAGCGAATTTTATCACGCATGGTTCAGACTCCTTAGATCTTTTGACCTTGAGCACGTAGGTCAGCAACAACCTTTTCAATGCCCAATTTGTCGATAATACGCATACCTTTAGTGGTTAAACGAAGACGTACAAAACGTTTTTCGCTTTCTAACCAGAAACGGTGGTGATGCAGGTTCGGCTCGAACCGGCGCTTAGTTTTGTTGTTGGCGTGTGAGACGTTGTTACCAACGACTGGACGCTTGCCGGTAACTTGGCAAACCTTAGACATGGTGTAACTCCATTGATTTAGCCAACAGCAAATCTGTATGGCCAGTCAAAAATAAACGGATTGAAATCATTCAAGGGGCGTTTTATATCAAAAATGCGCTTAAAAGACAAGCGATTTTCGTCAAAACGCGGCACGAACTATATCGATAGCTCATGCCTTGATCATTTAGCGGAGAAGTGTCTTCGAAATCAGCTTGTGAATCGGTTTATTGAACGGTGGCAGAATGTATTTCAAGCTATACAGCTTTGGATTCGACATTACTGAGCGTTCATGCGACAAACTGAAGAAGCCTTCTGGGCCATGGTATTTACCCATACCTGATGCACCGACACCCCCAAATGGTAGATCGTCCTGCGCAACATGGGTCAGTACCGTATTTTGCCCGAAATGCCCTGAATGGGTACGCTGTGCGACATAATCGGCACGCGCCTGATCAAAGTCGAAGTAGTATAAAGCAAGTGGGCGTGGACGGCTATTAATAAAGTCGATGACATCGTCAATTTGATCATATTCCATGATCGGTAACAGCGGACCAAAGATTTCATGCTGCATGATCTGCATTATCGGGGTGACATTGGTCACGATGGTCGGTGCAATCTTGCGCAGATCAGCCGAGTTTTCACTGCGCGGATTAATTTCAATGACTTGCGCACCCTGTTCGCGTGCATCATCCAGATAACCTTGCAGACGATTATACTGCTTATCATTGATAATCGAGGTGTAATCCTGATTATGGGTGATATCCGGATACATGCTTTCGACACAGGCTTTAAAGTGATCAATGAACTCAGCCGTCTTGCCACGAGGCAAGAACATATAATCTGGGGCGACACAGGTCTGACCGGCATTCCAGAGTTTGCCCACGGCAATCCGCTGCGCGACATCACGCAGATCAATCGATGGATGTACCAGTACCGGCGATTTACCGCCCAGTTCCAGAATCACCGGAACCAGATTTTCGGCAGCGGCTGCCATGACGGTTTTACCGACTGCAGTTGAGCCAGTGAAAATCAGTTTATCGAAAGGCAAACGACAGAAAGCATCTGAAATCACACCACCACCATTCACCACAGCGACCAATTCTTTAGGGAAGGCTTCAGCCAGAGCCTTTTCCAGAACTTCACCAAAAGCAGCGGATGCACTAGAAATTTTGATCATGGCATGGTTGCCGGACGCCAGTGCGCAAATCAGGGGGCCAATCGACAACAACAGCGGATAATTCCACGGTGCGATAATCCCGACCACACCCAAAGGCTGATATTGTACCCAGGCTTTAGCCGGCTGATGAATAATGCCCACATGACGCTTGGAAGGTTTCATCCACCGGGTCAGGTTTTTGCTATAATATTTGATATGTTCCAGACAGGTGAGCAGTTCACCAATCTTGGTTTCCCCGATTGAGCGGTTACCATAGTCCTGATTAATTGCATCAGCAAATTGATCTTGATACTTAACTAAGATACGCTTAAGTCGAGCTAAACGATCGATACGTTCCTTTGCAGTCGGCAGAGGGTAGTGTAAGTAAGCGTGTTTTTGTTGCGCCAAGACTTCATTCAGATATTGGCTATCAAAAAAATGTGGTGTCATTGATGTTGTTTTTGTGTGACTGTTCATGCCGCACTACCATTATTCAAAAATCGATTAATTAATTTTTAGAGCAAATACTCTAATTAGTCAAGTGACTTTGTGTGTTAGCCTGCTAATGCATGAACTGAATGGTTATTTTAGGATGTCCCAAACCAAAACCTTAAAAACTAAAGAGCGTATCTTGCAGCTCAGTTTGCAGCTGTTTAACGAGCGTGGCGAACGATCGGTAACCACCAATCACATTGCGGCTGAACTCGGCATGAGCCCGGGTAACCTGTATTATCATTTCCGCAATAAAAATGAAATTATTAAAGAATTGATGGAACAGTACCAGCACCAGACCCTGGAAATGCTGGCGCTGCCGGATGACCGTGCGCTGGATGCCAATGACAAGGTGCATTATTTTCAGGTACTGAGCAGCCAGTTATGGGCTTACCGTTTCCTGCATCGTGATGTCTATCATCTGGTAGAAAATAACGAAGATTTTCGCAAGATGTATCCACGCTTTGCCGGTCAGGTGATGCAGCAGGGCCAGAAAATCTATAAAGGCTTTGTTAATGCAGGCCTGATGGACATGACCGATTCAGAGATTGAAGCACTGATTATTAACCTGTGGATTGTGCTGACCAACTGGACCAATTTCCTGTATATGTCAGGTCATCTGACCGATTCCAATACCCTGGAAGAAAAATGGGTTTGGCAGGCACTGCGCCAGATGGTATTCCTGGAAGGGGCGTATTTACGTGGTGAAAGTCGTCAAACCTATGAAGGTTTATTGAATAGTTTGGGCTCTTCGGAACTTTTTGCCAGCCTGTCGTCGTCTAAAGACTCTGAATCTGAACAAACTATTCAGAATATCCAAGAAACGCGCTAGAATACTCGGCTTATTTTTTAATTTAACTGATTAGTGACTTAAACCAACATGAATATGACGACTGCTAACACCGCACGTTTATTGATTACTTGTGAAGACAAGCCGGGCATCGTGCAGGCTGTTTCGAGCTTCTTGTATCATCAAGGTGCCAACATTACTGCGCTTGACCAATATGCGACAGCAGCGCAGGGCGGACGTTACTTCATGCGCGTTGAATTTGAACTCGATAATCTTCAAAGTCGTAAAGAAAGTATTATCCAGACTTTTGCAGCGAATGTGGCAGAACGCTATGGCATGCAATGGCGTCTGGCTCTGGTCAGTGATGTGAAAAAAGTCGGTATTCTGGTGTCTAAAGTCGATCATGCCTTGCTTGAGCTGTTATGGCGTCATGCGCGTGGTGGTCTGCCTTGTGAAATTACCAAAGTAGTATCGAATCACGAGACTTTACGCGAAGCAGTTGAAAATTTTGGCATTCCATTCGAAGTTGTGCCGGTGACCAAAGACAACAAACCTGAAGCTTATGCAGAAATCGACCAGTTGATGCAGGGCAATGACCTGTTGGTGCTGGCGCGTTATATGCAGATTCTGGATGAAGAATTTGTCAGCAAGTGGGAAATGAAAGTGATCAACATTCACCATTCTTTCCTGCCGGCTTTTGTAGGTGCCAATCCGTACAAACAGGCCTATGAAAAAGGCGTGAAGCTGATCGGTGCAACTGCGCACTATGTGACTGCTGATCTGGATCAAGGTCCGATTATTGAGCAGGATGTGGAGCGCGTGAACCATGACTTTACTGTTGAGCAGTTACGTGAACTCGGTCAGGACGTGGAACGTAATGTATTGGCCCGTGCGGTAAAATGGCATTTGGAAGACCGTATTATTGTCGATGGCAACAAGACTGTCGTGTTCCAATAAGACTTGCATTGAGTTTTAAAAAGGCATACTTTTAGTGTGCCTTTTTTGTTTTGATGCAAAAAAAGTCAGTCAAAGGTAGGATTAGCGGTTGCAAATGAAAACACTTCTCATTTATTATTGGCATACTTTAATTGTGCTAACCGATGAGCTTGATAGTTTGTTCCACATCATCTCCTCAAGGTAATAGATTTAATGAGTCAAGTTGCTGCGCCCCAAATGCCTACACCGCCGAATCAGATGAAAAAGAAAGTCATCTCTATCGTGGCGGCTGTACTGGTTGGGCATGTGGGTGTGTTATATGCGATCAGCCAGATGAAAGCACCTGAGCTGACACCCATTGATAAGCAACCCTTAAAAGTGCGCTTTGTAAAACTCCAGGAAGCGCCAAAACCTTTACCGCCAAAGCCGAAGGCCGAGCCACAAAAAGAGCCGCCTAAGCCGAAAGAAGTCAAAATTGTCGATAAACCGCTGCCACCACCACCGAAAAAAGTAGAAAAAATCGAGCAGGTGAAAAAGGCTGAAGCGCCAAAAGTGGTTAAAGCACCGCCAGTTGAAGCAAAACCAACCCCAAGTCCGGTTGTACCGACAGTGGTCACTGAAACTAAAGTTAAACCGGCACCTGCTCCAGTCGTGCCACCTGCACCTGTGGCACCGCCAGCACCTGCTGCGCCGCCATCCCCGAAAAGTGTATCAATTGGTGGGGGCGTGTCCTGGCAGCGTTCACCAAAAGTCTCACTCTCTGCAGGTGAATTAAAATCAGCCTGTTCACTGGTAGTAGATGTTTCAGCGAATGAGCAGGGTAAAGTGGTCTCTGCGACTGCACGAAATTCAAGTTGTAGCCCGGCGGTAACGCGCAAAGTAGAAGCAGCGGTACGTCGTGCACAACTCACCAAATATGTTGAAAATGGTGTGGCTTATCCAACACGCGTGGAACAGCCTTTCGATTTTCAGGTTAAATAACGGCTCACCCATTAGGAGTTCGAATATGAACTTTTCAGTTTATTGGCAACACGCTGATGCAGTCAGTAAAACACTGTATTTCGTGTTATTGGCAATGTCGATTGCGACATGGACCATATTTGTGCTGCGTTTGATGGGCACTCGCCAACTGAAACAGATTGCCTATGCTCAGTTATCTAAGGCATTGGAACAACTGAAAACCAAACTGGCTCCTTTGGGCTTTGAACAGCGTAAGGCAGTGGCAGAACAGGCGCTGTTACGCCAGATTTCAGCAGAAAAAGCCAATGCCGAAAAAGGTGTATCAGTTTTGGGTACCATCGCATCGATCTCTCCATTTGTCGGTTTGTTCGGTACGGTATGGGGCATCTTCCATGCGCTGGTTGCTGTTGGTAAAAGTGGTCAGGCTGGTCTGGCACAAGTAGCAACTCCAGTCGGTGAAGCCTTGATTATGACGGGCTTAGGTCTGGCAGTCGCAATTCCTGCGGTACTGGCTTATAACATCTGTGTACGTGCTAATCGTGGCTTGGCTCATGAATTACAGGATCAGGCACACGGTCTGTTGATTGATACCATGCTGCAACAGGAATCTGCTGCAAAAAAGTCTGATGAAAAAGTAACACAACAGAGTTTCGTGGGAGGTCAAGCTTAATGGCTTTTCAACTGGGTGAAGACAACGATGTAGGCATGAATGAGATGAACCTCATTCCCCTCATCGACATTATGTTGGTATTGATGATCATCTTTCTGGTGACAGCGACCGTTGCGAACCCATCAATTCCATTAACCTTGCCACAAACGACTGCGGAGATTATCGATCTGCCGCCTGAAAATGTCACGATTAGCATCAATGCCGAAGGTGACATTGCCTGGAATGGTGATGTATTGACGCTGGAACAGCTCGAAACCCGTTTTAATGAAGCGGGCCAAGCTGAACGTCAGCCGACCATTGTGTTGAAAGCGGATAAAGAATCACGTTATGACTCGGTGGCGCAAGTCATGTCGCGTGCGAGTGGAGCCGGACTCAGCGATATTGCCTTTGCAACCGATAACTAAGATTCAGATAATAAAAAAAGTGACTGATTGCAGTCGCTTTTTTTATGCCCATTTTTCATGAAACTTAATGGGTTTTTAATAAGGTGGTAAATTTGCTGCGTAATTTGTTCAATTTTGGCGGAATGGCAAAATTGCAATAGCCCTGGGTCGGATTCTTGGCAAAGAAGTTTTGATGATAGTCTTCCGCCGGATAGAAAGTCGGGGCAGGGCTCAGTTCAGTTACCACATTGATGCCATCGGCTTTCAGGGCATCCATCGCCTGCTGCGCCTGTTGCTGCTGTTCATCATTCAGATAATAAATTACAGAACGATACTGGGTGCCGACATCATTGCCCTGACGGTTTAGCGTGGTCGGATCATGGGTCGCAAAAAATACATCAAGCAACTGGGTATAGTTAATCTGGTTTTCATCGAAATCGATCAGAATGACTTCGGCATGGCCGGTATTGCCACCACAGACATCATCATAGTTTGGCTGAGTTGTGTGCCCACCTGCATAGCCACTGATGACCTGCTGAACCCCCTGGATCTGTAAAAATACGGCTTCAGTACACCAAAAGCATCCCCCACCGAAAAGTGCCTGTTGCATGGTTGATTCCTCATTCAATTAAATAACTCAATCGGGCTGATGGTTAAATTCAAGCTCATCAGTATGAAAGATAAAAAAGCCTGTCCATACAGGCTTTTTGTAGGGAAGTATTAACGCGGCTGAACAGCACTTTCTAGCTGGATCAAGAGATTCCCATGGCGATCCAGTAATTTTAAGGTTTTACCAAATACTTGATAATGCGTCACTTTGGCTAAAGCTTCATTAAATTTCTGATCAAGCTGATCGTTGTTCATGCAAGCCATACGGGTAGTGGCCATTTGGCTCAGGGTCAGCGTGTCTTTCGCTGCTGTGTAACTGCCCATAATCCGGTTACAGCTATCTGAACCTGAAACGCGCTGGGTACTGGCATCAAATTGCAGACTTGGAACATTGCGTGCGGTTGGCGCAGTCTTGATTTCAGTATTACCAATCTGGGTCGCAATCCAGGTACGATTTTGCAAAAGTTGTAAATGATTCGCGGTTTGTGTCGTGGCTGTATTAGGCACAGTTTCGCAGCCCATGACCGTTAAAACCGAGCCTAAAATCGCGATTGCAGTTAATTTTTTTAGCATGAGAGATACTCTGATCATTGACTAGCTATTTGTATATAAACAAAAAAATGATCAAGGTTCCAGTTGATTTTGTATCTTTATTGAAGTGGATTTGCTACACAGTTATCGCATGTCTGGTTTCGGTAGACCTTGTCGCATGAGTCTTGAATAGTCCTGACTGGAGAGATTAGCGGTCTGTTCTACCCGTGGATTGACATGCGCGCGTTGATACCAGGTGTGCATATCCCAAGACTGTTCCAGTACTTTGAGATCATAGAGATAATTTGGTAAATAGCCGGAGGCCAGCAGCCGGTAATCTGAGGGTAGCTGTTGTTGCGATACCGCCTGAACCATATCAAAGACCAGCGTGGTGCAATTACTGGTCAGGGTATTGTACCATTTTGGCTCTTGGGCCAGTTCATCGGCCTGACGCAGATATTCTTTAAATAAAGCTTTAGCCTGAGCTTGCGGCATTTTGACTGGGAAAAAATAGACCTGTTCACCACGGACATTGCTACGGGTATAGACAATATCCTTTTCATCCGATGCGACCAGACTCAGTTCATATTTTCGGAAAAAGCCACCAATCGCTGAAAACTCTTCATTCTTTTCCTTGCGGATTTCAATCGAGAAGGTGAGTGGCTTTTGATTGGCAAAATCGAAGCTGACCAGGGTATGGGCAATTTTAGGCCCCATCCAGTAGGAAGTAATGATGTTCACGCCAGTAATCTGATTCAGATCAAAACTGCGGCTTTCCCAGCGTTCGATATAGCGACCATCGGCCTGCCAGTCAAAGTTGCGGATATTGTGTAAGGTAACCTGATCGCCTTGCTGCTCATAATGCAGAAGCTGGGAAACCTCAGGATTCCACTCTCGATCCTGACGCGCTTCCAGACTGAAATATCCCAGCAGACAGAATAAAAAGGCCAGAAGATAAAGAACGCTATCGACTTGGCGGGAGATCAGATGCCGGGTGAAATAAATCCCGAGAACGACCAGTGCAAAGGTCAGCCAGAGTCCAATCAGCATCAAGCTGCCGATTTTTCCGAGGGGTTGATGAACCCAAAGCATCAGGCTGAGCCACAAACTCGACAGAATGACGGATAAAGTAAACAGACTGCCCAGCAGCCACAGACTCCAGTGCCTGGAAATATATTCGCGTCCCTGCATCATCACTTTTTCATGAGAAATAGGTTTTATTTTCTGTAGGTTGCGAACTCAAAAGCAATGCCGGTTTTGTCGTCGATATGTTGCTCGGCAGCGACTTTTTTAAATTCTGCTGGAATCGCTGGATAATAGGCATCGCCCTGTACATCCAGTTCGACATGCGTCAGTTCTAGACGGTCTGTGATCTCCATGGTCTGTTTAAAGATTTCACCGCCACCAATGATGAAAATGGTTTCAGGCTTTTCTGAAGCCTTCACATCTGTCACGGCCTGACTCAACGCATCTTCAATGCTATAAGCAACTTTGGTGCCTGCAAATGCCCAGTTTGGATCACGAGTAATGACCCAGTTCACCCGTTTAGGTAGAGTACGTCCCATCGACTCTAGTGTCTTGCGACCCATCACCACCACACCGCCTTGGGTGATTTCCTTGAAGTGTTTCAGGTCGGCAGAGATATGCCAAGGTAGGTCATTGCCCTTGCCGATACAACGCTGCTGATCCATGGCGACGACGTGTACAACTTCTAAATCTTGAAATGACATGTATTGATCCTTCTCATCAAACCCAAAGCCCTTCGTGTAATTTTTTACTGGTACGAAGGAGAGGTTCACAATTTATCTTGATTGCCTTCACGCTTTAGGGCCGGGAATATATTTTGAAAGGAGTTGGCGATTCACGCGTGGTAAAAGGCCTCTCCCTAGCCCTCTCCGAGGAGGAGAGGGAATTTTATAATAAAGAAAATTAAACAGCGACAGGGGCTTTAATTCCTGGATGAGATTCATAACCGACAATTTCGATATCTTCAAATTTGAAATCGAACAGGTCTTTAATCTCGGGATTTAGTTTTAATTGACAAAGGCCGAGTGGCTCACGGCTGAGCTGTAATTGTGCCTGTTCAAAATGGTTGCTGTACAAGTGGGTATCGCCACCAGTCCAGACAAAGTCACCAACCTCCAGATCACAGACTTGCGCGATCATATGCGTCAACAAGGCATAGCTGGCAATATTAAATGGCACACCCAAAAATACATCAGCACTGCGCTGATACAACTGACAAGACAATTTTCCATTGTGTACAAAGAACTGGAACAGGGTATGGCAAGGGGGTAATGCGACCTGACCTGCTTCATTCGGGTTCCAGCCCGATACAATCAGACGGCGCGAGTTTGGATTGGTTTTAATTTCATTGATCAACCATTTGATCTGGTCAAAACCATCCTGGTTATAGCTATTGTCTGCATTTTTGCTGGCCCCAAAATTACGCCATTGATGGCCGTAAACTGGACCAAGTTCGCCTTCAGGACGGCCAAAACGCGCAGTCTGTTCTGCGGTCGCCCATTCGTCCCAAATCGAGACTTTATTGTCTTTTAAATACTGAACATTGGTATCACCTTTCAGGAACCACAACAGTTCAATCACGATAGAACGGAAATGAACTTTTTTGGTGGTGAGTAAAGGAAAACCTTGGGAAAGATCAAAGCGCATCTGATGACCAAATACCGAACGTGTACCTGTACCGGTACGGTCGCCTTTATCGCCGCCGTTGTCGAGGATATGTTGTAAAAGGTCAAGATATTGGCGCATAGTTCTCTCTATTTGAATCTGTTGAAAATTGCCGTTTTAACAGCAGAACGGATTATTTTATAATCAATTTTCTGTCGAAAGGGACAATTTAAATTGCGCACATCATAGCATTTTTTGATGAGCTTTCATCGCCCAAATTGAGAATAAAAAAGACCTCCTGATAGAGGTCTTTTGATTGCAGTTTAAGCGGTTTTACGGCCCGTATGGACGGTATGAATCAGATCAGACAGATCATAACCTAAGGGTGCTGCATAACTTAAATATTCGCGTTGAGTCGCTTCGTCCAGACTGGTGTCGCGATGTAATCACCATAAATATTCTTTATTCGGCTCGCCCACGAGTGCCGTCTGATAATCCGGATCGATTTTTAAGACCCAATAATCGCCCTTGGTAAACGGGATCCCATGCAAGCCTTCAGGTAAAAATCTGATTTCAAGCTTGGGATGTTCTGCATCGACAATGATCGCTTCAGCAATGGCTTCATCCACCTTGCCATTTTCATTCAAGCTCTATACCGCAGAAATATCGGTGCTGTCTTCAGGTTGGCGCTTCATCGGCAAGTGTGCAATGTCATACCAGGTACTTAAATATTGTTCTAAATTAAAATTTGAAACGGTACTTAAAGTCTGACTCATTTTTCTTCTCCGTTTAGTTCAAGGTTTAAAAATGCCGCATCAGTGTAATACAGGCGGTAAAGCTCAAAATGATGTAATCATGTGGTGAAATGTTATCTGAAAATGGCCGAGCTACAGATTAAATCCACACGTTTGAGTAGAAAAAGATAAGGACTCATTTTGCGTATTTCAGGCTGAAAAAGCTTTGCAAGGCATTGGAATTGGCTTTGCTTTACATTTTTTTTGCAAAGATGATGGGTTTTGTAACTGTATGAGAAAGAACCGCTTAATTTGAATGCCGGAAAAATAGACAAATTTATTTACATTTTTAATGTGAAAGATAACATTTAAACGACTAGTATTCTCGGCTTGTTAACAATATGAAAGCCTAAATTACAGGCGAGGAGCGGTTGGTAAGGCATGATCTATGATCATCAAGTAAACATGAGCGAAGTATATGCTCCTGTCCAAGCGAATATCATGGTGCGTTCCCAATCGGAGCAAAGACCTAAAAAGTCATCCCAAAAAGCCACTGTCCGTAACGCTTCAGGCGTAAGCAATGGCCATCGTATCAATATCGAGAAATTTACCAGTTATCTGCAAGGCATTACCCGAAATACCAGTACACAGAAATGTGCGCGCAGTATTCGTGTCGGTCTGCAATCCTCTGGTGCGAAAATTGTGAATCATCCGGTCGCAGCAGCAGATTGGGGAAGTACCCTGATGCAGCTGGGTTATAAGAAAATTAATGCTTCTTTTGATCGGCCGAAAAAAGGCGATATCTATATTATTGACCGTACTCAGGGACATAAATATGGACATATCGCGGCTTATTCAGGTAGTGCCTGGGTATCGGATTTTAAACAGCGAGATCATGCGGTTTATCGCAATAAAAACGTGACTTATAGTTACTATCGTCTGGAAACTTACTTCTAAGAAAACACTGCGAAGTGATCAGTCCTCAAAACGCTTCGCACGGCTTTCATAGATTGAAACAATAAATAATCCAATCGCGGCAAAGCCAAGACATTGCAGACCCAAAGCAAATTTGCCCCATTGCTGTTGCTGTTCGGGCAAATAGCCAAACAGGGTAATTAAAGCAATGATGGGAATCACCTGGCTCAAGGCGCTAAAGCCATTTGCATAGGGATTGGATTTCGAAATTTTCAGACGGAAATGGTGCAGTAAATGCATGACAATTCCAATCACTAAACTCACCCCAACAAATACTGGATCTAACTGGGCTACAGTTGATGCTGTATAAATCAAAATACAGGTCGCGATGATGGCGATGAGTTTGATTTGACGGCTACAGCGTTCCGAATACCAGAACTCAAGCATGGGGTGAACCTGCATCTGATTTGTTCTGATTGAGCAGCGACAATGGTGAAAACAGGCAAATCGCCAGAGCCATAAAGGCAATGCCCTGTGCACCCGGAATCAGGATTTCACCCTGTTGCATATTCATAAAAACTAAAGCAATTAATAGCGCAATTGGAATCCAAGTCAGTAATCTATATAAAAAACCGCTCGGGTTTTTGCTGGCAAAGTGGATTTTGCAGTAACGACAGATCAGAAAAATGATGCCGGTCCCGACAAACATCAAAATCGAATCTAAGGGCAGTGGTTGCATCCAGTACAACACGGCAGCCATCACAGCAATCACAATAAAGATCAACAGTTTTTTGAGAACAGACACCTGCGGATTAAACCAGAACTCAAGCATAATGATGAAAGAATAGAAGAGATAATCGGCACTTTAGCATATTTTGAGTATAAAAAAGCGAGGTCGTTGCCTCGCTAAATTACGCGATTTTCTCAGCTATTTTTTTGTGGACCCCAGTCATATATTTTCTTCTGGTAGGCATACCACATCATCCACAAGCCAATCAGGATCATTGGCAGGCTCAGGAATTGTCCTTTGCTCATCCAGCCAATAAACAGCTGGCCATTATCCGGCTCACGGAAGAATTCAACCACAAAACGTGCCAGACCATAACCGATCAGGAACAGGGCCGAAACAGCCATACGTGGACGCGGCTTGGAACTGAACCACCACAGTACAATAAACAGGATCAGGCCTTCACACAGTGCCTGATACAGTTGTGATGGGTGACGTACCAGTTGCAGCGGGTCGGTCGGGAAAATCATGCCCCAGGCAAAGTTTGGGTCGGTCACCTGACGGCCATACAGTTCGCCGCCAATAAAGTTACCAATCCTGCCAAACATCAACCCTGTTGGTACGCAGGGTGCGATAAAATCCAGAGTCTGGAACCAGGTCATCTTATATTTCTTGCACCACCATAACATGGCCAGAATGACCCCGAGGAAACCGCCGTGGAAACTCATGCCACCGGTCCAGATCTGGAACAGCCATAAAGGATCGGCCAGGAACTGGGAAAAACCGTAGAAGAAGACATAACCGACACGGCCACCGATGATCACACCGAGAGCGCCGAAGAAAATCAGGTCAGACACCATATCCGGTGTCCAGCCACGTTGTTTGGCGCGAAACGTCGCCAATCCCCAGGCAAATAAAAATGCCAGTAAGTACATCAGTCCATACCAGTGGACTTGTAAGGGCCCGAGCGAAATCGCAACGGGATCAATATTGGGATAGGTGAGCATTCCTGTTCCTTGTGATTCTGTTTTGCACAGATTTTAGCTTAAAGCAAAGAAAAATGTTGTACATTCAATGTGTAAAGATCGAGAGCGTAAATTATGTGTATCGTGGCATTGGCTTGGAAGGTTCTGGATCAGAGCCCATTATGTCTGATTTCGAATCGGGATGAGTTCTATCAGCGTCCTACGCAGGGGCTGCATGAATGGGAGAATAGTCCGATAATTGCCGGGCAAGATTTACAGTCGGGCGGTACCTGGATGGGTATTACGGCTTCTGGTCGCTGGGCGGTGATTACTAATTTTCGTGATGGACAGGACAAAGGGCATTATCCGACTTCACGTGGACATATCATCCAGAACTTTTTAGATTCTGACTTAACGCCGATTCGTTTTGCGCAAGATCTGGAACAACGCCAGTGTGACTATGCCGGCTTTAACCTGTTTGTGGGGGATCAAGATCAGGCGGTGTATATGAGCAATCGCGGTGAAGCACCGCAAGTACTGGCGCATGGCGTCTATGTGGTTTCGAATGGCCTAATGAGCGAAGACTGGTACAAGACCCGACATTTACGTAAACGCTTTACCCAGGAATTTTTACCGATGCTGCAACACCAGGAGATCGCAGAAGCAGATTTGTGTCATGCAGTCTGGGATATTCTGGAAGATGAACGTAAGGTGATTCCTGAACTTCTGCCAGATACCGGCATCTCCGTGGAAATGGAACAGCTGCTGTCTTCGACTTTTATTCAGAGTCCGGCCTATGGCACCCGATGCTCCAATTTTTTGAGAATGCAGCAGGGACGATGGCACTGGATCGAGAAGTCACAACAAGGTGCGACCGCAGGTCAAACTATTGAGAAAATAATTAGCCTGAAATAATCACCGGATATAAAAAATGCCGACTTGACGTCGGCATTTTTGAATAACAGCTTTTTTTATACGCTTGCTTGTTCCAAAGCCTCACCCGCAATGGCGCCGCCATCTTTACGGGTAATGACCACAGTTGCAGAGCGAGGTACTTTGCCTAAACGGCTATAACGCTCGCTTTGGTTGGCTGGCCATGCACCCCCTGGATGCTGAACGTTGACAAAGATCGCTTTATAGTCCGGGGTAATAGTCACGCCGGTAATTTCACAACCCGATGGACCAGTCAAAAAGCGACGAACACGATCATTGCTGAGTTTGGCACCAACAAAGGTTTCCTGTCCTTCTGCTTTGGTGCTGGCTGCAAGCGCTTTAGCACCATCACCCACAGTACCCGGAAGTGCTGCCAGCATCATGCAGTTGGTTTCATCGGTGTACTGACCATCATCCGTCTGAATCCACAGAATACCGCGCGGATCGAACCACATGCCGTCCGGGCTGGAGAAGTCATTTAAATCATCCAGACCTGACAGGTTGATGTTAGAAGCAGCACGTGCTTCTGCACCGAACAGGAAAATATCCCAAGCAAAACTTGTCGCTGTAACTGTATTTTTAGCTTCACTGAAACGAATGATATGACCATTCATATTGCCTGAATTGCTGGCGCTTGAACCTTTAAAGTCGATGTAGCTACGTGGGTTGGCAGCATCAGTTTCATATGCACGACCACGGTTGCTGTTGTTGGTTAAGGTTACATACACTTCACCATTTTCGGGATTCACGGCAACCCATTCTGGACGGTCCATTTTGGTCGCACCAACATGGTCAGCAGCAAGACGGGCATTGATGACGATGTCATCCTGGCCTGCAAATGGATAGATTTCATTAGCAGTAGTTAAACCATTTTTGCCATGAGTCAGTTCTACCCATTCACCTGTACCGTCATCATTGAATTTAGCGACATATAATGTCCCTTTATCCATGTATTTATCACCAGCGGTATAACCACCATTGACGTCTTTTGGATCCCAGACGGCTTCAGAAACAAATTTATAGATATATTCGCCGGTCGCGTCATCACCCATATAGAAAGCTAATGGCTGACCCGGAATAGGGTTACTACATCGGCAGTCCTCGTGTGCAAAACGACCCAGTGCAGTACGTTTAACTGGACGTGTAGTCGCGCTAAATGGATCAATCTCTACAATGAAGCCACAGGTATTCATGACATTACGATAATCTGCTAAAGCATTTGTGCCTTTAACTGAAATATCCCAACGATCATAAAGTCCTTTATCACCGGTTAATTCAGCAACAGGAGTATTCCAGCGGTATTGAGATGAACGGGCATCAGTACCACCACGACCATAACGTGATAATGAAATTTCTTCTTTTGCAATAGCGCGGGTGTCATTGGCTTGACGAGCGAAATAACCACTCCAGTTTTCTTCAGCCGTTAAGTAAGTTCCCCATGGCGTATAACCATTACCACAATTGGCAAAGGTACCGCGAGTTAACGTCCCATCTGGTGAGAAAATAGTTTTGACTAAGTCAGAACCACGCGCTGGCCCATTAATTTCCATCTCGGTTGCTGCAGTGATACGACGGTTAAAATTAGAATTTAAGTTGATTTTAACGTCTTGTGTATTTGCATCTTTGCTGATCTCAATAACAGAAACACCATGCGCATTCACTTCACGGAGTACCTGATCTTCTGGACGTACACCATCGATGGTAATTGTACCTTCTGGTGTATGGAGCTGAGATTGTTGTAGGTATTCGTGGTTTAGAACAAGTAAACCTTGTGTTGATTCTTTGGCAGCATAATTTTTATTGATTGGATGCATACCGAAGAAGCTCATACCATCATGGTTATCGCCTGAACGGAACTGGTAAGAAGCACCAGAAGCTAAGGTTGCATCGGTCTTTTCTGGATAAGCAGGGTTGATTGGATCGCCTACTGCATACAATACTTTAAGCTCATAACCTTCAGGAACACTGAAGAAGTTTTGGGTATTCTTGCGAACCGGTTCAAAGACTAATTTATTCGGACGTGCTTTTAGATCACTCCAGGCATGTTGATCTGGGCTAGTGGTATCTGGCGGTGTAGTTGGATTACTGTCAGGTGTACCAGAATCATTATCATCATCTGAACAACCACTTACTGTTGCTGCAAATGCTAATGCCATTGCCCCACTTGTAGTTTTCGCAATAAAGCTGCGGCGGCTAGTATATTGATCCAGAATCGTTTGGAAGTGCGTGTTGTTTGAGTTGTTACTGTCTTCAACCAGATCCTGGCAAGGTATCATGTCTTCATTTTTCATTTTAAAGTCCCAATTAAAAAATAAGTGCTTGGTGGTGTAGAAGTTTTCAATACCTTAAGCTTGGGATATGACAGTAATCTTAAGGAAATGTTGCATTAAAATTAAATAAATCAGTATTTTATTGAAAATTGGAAACAAAAAGACAGCCAGAGCTGCCTGAGTAAGTCGATATTTTTGTTGTTTTGGCTGGTTATTATTATTCGGTCTTTAAACGACGTTTTTCAATCAGTTTCCCTGCCAGCAAACCCAGTTCAAACAGCAGCCACATCGGGACAGCCAGCATGATCATTGACAGGGCATCCGGGGGCGTCACAAACATTGCTACAAAGAAGCAACCCACAATAATAAAGCGCCGTTTCTCTACCAGAGTCTGGGTCGAAACTGCGCCAATCAAGATCAGAACCAGGGTAATAATGGGAATCTCAAAAGTAAAACCAAAGACCAGAAACAGCTTTAAACAGAAGCTAAGATAACTGTTGATGTCGGTCATCGGGGCTACAGTTTCAGGCGAAACACTGATAAAAAAATGCAGAATCGAGGGCAATGCCACAAAGTAGGCAAAGCTGATGCCGGTATAAAAAAGTACGATACTGCCGATCAGAAGCGGCAAGGCCAGGCTCTTTTCCTTGGCATACAGCGCAGGCTTAATAAAGGTCCAGAGCTGATACAGGATGAACGGCATCGCGATCATCAGCGCGACAAAGAAGTTCAGCTTAAAAGGTGCCATGAAGGTTGCAGTGACATCCGTGGCAATCATGGTTGAACTGGCAGGTAGCTGTGCACGCAACGGTTCAGACAACCATTGATAAGTCTGATTAGCAAAGGGTAATAAGCAGAAAAACAGGCCAATCAGGACAGCAACCACTTTAAACAGATGCTTTCTTAAGATGATCAAATGCTGGGTAATCGGCATCTGTTCAAGATTCAGCGCTGCAGAATCATTTGAGGCGGGTGTGGTCGGTAAGGATGTCATACGGCCACCTTCATTTTTGTATAGCGTTGTTCTGAAATCACGGTTTGAATTGCTGTAGGCTTGGGTAAATACACGGGGGATACAGGCTGTATCACCGGTTGATAGCTGAGCAAAGACTGAGCAGACAGAGGTTTTATTTTTAATTGATCCGCTGCAATCGGCTGCTGCAAATCTGTCATTTGTGCCTGCATCTTGGCTTCCAGTTCCTGAATCCGTTGCATTTCAGCCTGCATCTGTTCACGTAGCTCAGACAGGCGCAATTCACGATCAAGATCATTCTGAACATTGCTCACCATACGCTTGATCTTGCCGTACCATGTTCCGACAAAACGTACTGCTTCCGGAAGCTTATCTGGCCCAAGAACCAAAAGTGCAATAATTCCGAAAATCAGCAGCTCGGTCATTCCAATATTGAGCATAGCGAACTCTTAACTTTTAACCGAATGTTCAGGCGTTTTGACCTGGGCATCAATGGTGCGCGGCTCTGCAAGCTGAGCTTGTTCAGCCTCTTCATCTTTGACTGATTTTTTAAAGTCTTTAATCGCGCCGCCGACGTCTTTACCCAGATTTTTAAGTTTTGATGTACCGAACAATAAAATCACCACAATTGCAAAAATCAGCACATGCCAAATTGATAATCCTGCCATTATTTTATCCTCTATATTTTATGTACCTATCTCAGCAGGCTTGTATGACAGCGCGGTGACGCTTTGATGACAGTTTGCCGACACGGCAGCAGGGGAATGAATCACTCATATAAAAAAATTCATAATTCAATGAAAAGTATGCTGTGCTAGCATACAGCCTGATATGGAAATCTCAGCAGCATTGTCATGGCCTTGATTCTTCCCCTCCTGTCTTTTCTGATCGGTTATTGGGGTGTGCAATATTTAAAACCGGTTCGCCCTCTCTTGGCAGCTTTATTGGCACGGGTCCTGATTCCGGTACTGATTATTTACAATATGGTGTTTTACCAAGAGGGCAGTTTGTGGCTGATTGCCTTCAGCTTTTTCTGTTCCTGCGTATTCTTTGCCTTGTTTTATTTCACCCTGAAAAATAAACTGCGTGCCTTATGCCTGAGCTATTTAAATGGGGCATGGCTGGGAATTCCTTTTGCACTGGCAGTTTTTGGCCCGCAAGCGACCAGTACCGTAGTTGCCCTGTACATCGGTGGTTCCTTGTTTGGCAATGTCTGTGCGGTGATGGCAGTCAGTGAAGCCAGACAAGATAGCGGCTATATTTTAAAGAATGTGCTGCTCTCACCACCTGTGGTGGCACTGTCTGTAGCAGCTTTATTATCATTTTGGGATTTGAGTCATTGGCAGCAAGTGCCTGGGATAGAGATACTGTATCAGGCCAATAAAGTACTGGTCACTTTTAGCGGCATGTGTGTGCTGGGAATGTGGCTGAGCAATGTGCGGATCAGCCGCTTCGATTTAATGCGTAGTCTGCAACTGATTTTTTATAGAGGGCTGTTTGCGGTTTTGCTATGTGTTGCCGCCTATTATTATTTACCTATTCCGCAGCAGACGCTGACCTATGCGGTACTGCTGATGTTCTTTTTATTGCCGCCTGCAGCCAATATTGTGGCACTGGAAACCCATTATCAGGGAACAGGCCATTCCGCCAAATATATTGCTTCGGGAACTTTGGCCAGCGCGATCTTGATTGCCTTATATGGGGTAATCGTGCATGCGTTGATGCCTACGCTATAGATTCCCTCTACTTTTAGGAGATGAGAAACGCTGTTTCGCAAGGGGAGAGGTGTATTTTAAAAATCCCTCACCCCAGCCCTCTCCCAAAGGGAGAGGGGGTAATGAGAGGAGAAACTTACTTCTCCAAACTCTTCTTAAACAGCTGCATCGCTTGCCCACGATGACTGATTTTATTCTTTTCTTCCTTGCTCATTTCTGCACTGGAAATCCCCAGTTCCGGTAACCAGAACAACGGGTCATAGCCAAAACCATTTTCACCACGCGCAGCTTCCAGAATTTCCCCGTGCCAGATACCCTGAAAGACTTGCGGTAAGGGATCTTCGGCATGTTGAACCAGTGCCAGTACGCAAACAAACATGCCCTCAATCACTTCACCATCTTGGCGTAAGGGTTTGAGATCGGCCAGCAGTTTTTCATTATTGGCGGCATCGTTGCCATGCTCACCGGAATAACGAGCCGAGTAAATGCCGGGAGCGCCGCCAAGAACTGGCACACAAATGCCTGAATCATCTGCAATAGCAGGTTTTCCGGAAATTTTAGAAGCATGGCGAGCCTTAATAATCGCATTTTCTACAAAGCTTAGACCATCTTCGATCGCATCTTCGATATTCAACTTGCCCTGGGCCACGACTTCAACCGGCAGTTGTAGCTCGGCAAACAGTTTTTCAAACTCGGCAATTTTACCTTTGTTATTACTTGCCAATACCAGTGTGCCTTGGGATAACCAGTCAGTTGCAGCCATGTCAAAAACTCATTATTAGATAAAGAATGGGCGCTATTTTAGCAATGGATGAAGAATTTGCGGCAATAAAAAAGCACCCGAAGGTGCTATTTATACCATTCAGCTTATTGTGCCTGAATCCATCTGTCGGCACGATCACGCGCCTGACGGATCTGCTCTTGGGTTAAATTCGCCGCCAAGGCAGTTTTTCTGCCTTCCGACAGCGTAATCACCTTATTGTCGAGCATGCCATCACGGGTAGAAAGTTCATACCACTGGTAAGCGCCCATATAGTTTTTCTTTTTCTCTTCCATCATTGCCAGGTTAAAGCTGGCACGGTTATCGCCACGGCTAGCCGCTTTTTCAAAATACTGACGTGCCAGCGCTTCATCTTTTCTGGTGCCAATGCCATCGGCCAGCATACGGCCTACATTCAGCTGTGCAACTGCCAGACCTTGATCTGCAGCAGCTTTATACCAGGCAAAGGCCTGTCGTTCATCTTTTTGAATATCTTTACCATACTGGTATTTGGTGGCCAAATAAAACTGTGCACCGGCCTGACCAGCTTTCGCTGCTTTGGTCAGACTATTGATATCCATGATGGAATACTGAGCCGCTTGACTGGCAACAGATGGACTAGGTGCAACATAATCTGCATGGGCTTGCATGCCAAAAAGTCCCGCCAGTAGCGTCGTACTTAATAATAATTTTTTCATAGCGCGCTCACTCGATAAATTGCGACTTCACCAAATAGATTAGGGAGATGCTTGCTCAGCAAACTATCTTCTTGATTCCCGTTCACAGCGAGTCGATTAATAATTTTGATGTTATTTTCCGCACAAAGTGCTTCAAAATCACGAAATGTACATAAGTGGATATTCGGGGTGTTATACCACATATACGGCAAGGCTTCAGAAACCGGCATTCTCCCTTTGATTGCCAAGAAAGACCGGGTCTTCCAGTGCGCAAAGTTCGGAAAGGTAATAATGGCCTGTTTCCCTACACGCACCATATCACGCAATAATACGTCAGGTGCATCTACAGCTTGCAAAGCTTGTGCCATGACCACATTGTCAAAAGACTGGTCGGCAAAACGGCTTAAACCAAGGTTTAAGTCTTGCTGGATGATATTTAACCCGCGACTGACTGCAATTGCAATCTTTTCCTGATCAATTTCTAATCCATATGCACGAATATCGTGCTTTTTGCTCATTTGTGCCAGCAGTTCACCATCGCCACAACCAAGGTCGAGTACGCTAGAACCGGGCTTAATCCACTTTTCAGCGAGTTGTTGATCGATACGCATTATACGGCCTCCTTTGGTGTTGCTTTCAGGTGTTCTTCACCACCCAGGAATGCACGCAAAGATTTTACATAGAGCGGAATTGGGAACAGGAAAGAGTCATGACCCTGTTCGGCATCAATATCCAGATAGCTCACAGGTTTGTGATTGCTGATCAAGGCATCCACGATTTCCTGTGAGCGGGCAGGGGTAAAACGCCAGTCAGTCGTGAATGACACCACCAAGAATTTGCACTGGGTATTGGCCATGGCTTTTTTGAGCGACTGTTCATATTCACGCGACGGATCAAAGTAATCCAGTGCCTTGGTCATGATCAGATAGGTATTGGCATCGAAGTTACGGCTGAACTGTTCACCCTGATAACGCAAATAGCTTTCGACCTGAAATTCAACATCGAAACCATACATAAATTTGCCTGATTTCAAATCGCGGCCAAACTTCTGCTTCATGGCTTCTTCGGACAGGTAAGTAATATGGCCCACCATACGTGCCAGAATCAGGCCACGTTTGGGATAGCTGTCATTTTCCAGATAACGGCCATTATGGAAATCTGGGTCTGACAAAATCGACTGACGTGCTACTTCGTTAAAGGCAATATTCTGTGCAGAAAGTTTCGGAGCGCTGGCAATAATCACGCATTTTCTTAAACGGTTTGGATAATCCACTGACCATTGCAATGCCTGCATGCCACCTAGTGAACCGCCAATGATGGCATCCCAGATATCAATCCCTAAACGGTCAGAGAGCAGGGCTTGGGTTTTGACCCAGTCACGGACCGTAACCAGTGGGAAATCTGGACCATACGGGCGGTTATCATTTTCAGGATTGGGTGAGGTTGGGCCGGTAGAGCCATTACAGCCACCAATATTATTCAGTGAAACCACAAAGAATTTTGAAGTATCAATGGCTTTGCCGGGACCAATGCATGAATCCCACCAACCGGCTTTTTTATCATCTTCATGATGATAGCCAGCAGCATGGTGATGACCGGAAAGGGCATGACAAATCAGAATGGCATTGGACTTATCGGCATTGAGTTCGCCATAAGTTTCAACCATCAGTTCAAAACGTGGGAGGATGCGACCGCATTCAAGCTCTAACGGCTCTTCAAATTGGAACTTTTGTGGGACAACAATGCCCACTGAGTCAGCTGGAAAAGACACGGGGAGGATTCGCCTTAAATCTTTAGTATGAATAATAAAAGGATACCATTTGCCGGTATCCTTCTAAAGTCATTTTAGTGCTATGAATTATTGCTAATTCTAATACAGCCGTTTAGACCGCAGCAGCAATCACCTGATCAGTGCTTAATACACCCTGATCAATCAGGCGGTTGGTCGAGGCAATAATTGCTTCAATGGAAGAGGTCACGATGTTGTCATGTACCCCGGCACCAAAGGCAGATTTACCGGTACCTTTCACCTGAAGTTCGATCAAGGCCAAGGCTTTAGCATGTGCACCAGAACTGATGCTGCGCTCTTCATAGTTTACGACATCAATCGGTAACTGAAGTGCATCCAAAATCGCAGAAATTGGACCGTTGCCTTCACCGCGAACACGGCGTGACTGGCCATCAATTTCAAGATCCAGCTCAATCACCTGATTGCCGTTATCATCCGACAATTTGTAGTTTTTCGCAGAATAGTGAACGTTTTTAGCATCCACATAGGTTTCTTTGAACAACTTCCAGATTTCAGTCGCACTGATTTCAGTGCCTTGCTCATCGGTACGCTTTTGTACAATTTGAGAAAATTCAATTTGTAAACGACGCGGCAAGATCACGTTGTAGTTAGATTCTAATAAGTAGGCAATACCACCTTTACCTGATTGTGAGTTAACACGGATCACGGCATCATAGTCACGGCCCAAATCTTTCGGGTCGATTGGCAAGTACGGCATATCCCAGATTTCTTCGTTTTTCTGGAACTCGAAACCTTTTTTGATCGCATCCTGATGCGAACCCGAGAATGCAGTAAACACCAAATCACCGGCATATGGATGACGCGGGTGCACAGGTAAACCGGTACATTCTTCCACAGTCGCAATGATTTCATTGATGTTGGAGAAGTCCAAGTTTGGTGCTACACCTTGGGTATACATGTTCAAGGCAATCGCAGCCACGTCGACGTTACCGGTACGTTCGCCATTACCAAATACACAACCTTCGACCCGGTCAGCACCAGCCATAATTGCCAATTCTGAAGCGGCAATACCACAGCCGCGGTCGTTGTGGCAGTGAACTGAAATGATCACGCCATCACGACGCTGAATGTTACGGTGCATCCATTCGATTTGATCGGCATAGATGTGTGGACCTGAAACTTCTACCGTTGCAGGTAAGTTTAAGATCACTTTATTCTCTGGAGATGCTTCCCAGATTTCAGTGACGGCATCGCAGACATCTTTCGCGACTTCTAATTCGGTTGCAGTAAAACATTCCGGGCTGTACTGAAATACGAATTCAGTTTCCGGCTGTTTTGCGGCATATTCTTTTACTTTCTGTGCAGCATTGATCGCTAACTGTTTTGCACCTTCAACATCAACATTCAAGACTTTGTTGCGGAATGTCGGCGAGTTAGAATTATAGATATGTACAATGGCACGTTTCGCACCTTGTAAAGATTCAAAGGTACGTTGAATCAAATGATCACGTGCCTGAACCAAGACCTCGATATAAACGTCATCCGGAATATGACCTTCTTCAATCAATTTACGGGTGAAATCGAAGTCAATTTGCGATGCTGACGGGAAGCCGATTTCAATATGTTTGAAACCGATTTTCACCAACATCTGGAACATCTTGAATTTCTGCTCCATGTTCATTGGCTCAAAGATCGCTTGGTTACCGTCACGCAGGTCGGTACTCATCCAGATTGGCGCTTTATTGATTTCGTTGTTCGGCCATTGACGGTCTGGTAAGTCCACACGTTGATACATGCGACGGTATTTTTTACTTGGATCAGCCAACATCATGAGAGAGCTCCTTATGCTAACTTGGGTACCGTAATCTTGGTTAAAGCGGTGCGTGGGTCAGCGGCATAGATTTTGTCTATTCATTGGGTTTTAGTGACAGTCTGGTTCAAACCTGAAATATGGTCTAAATATTGGTGGTTTAGCTTCACCAAATGCACTAAATGCCTTACTTATAATTTAAAGTTTAATCCACTTATCCCGAAAAGTTTTTGCTATTTTTATGGATTTTAGTCGTATGGTAATAAAGATTTTCTTATAAACTTTAAGGAGTGAAAAATATTTTCACTTATTTTAAATATCGTATTTTATATTTTCTCGATTTGGACATAATTCGTTATTTATTACGTTCAATAGTGCCATAAAGCAATATATTTTGATAAACAATAGATCCAGTTGTTCTTAAAGATCATTGAAGACAGAGCCTCTTTTAAAGTTCAGCCCATTTACGCATTAAATTATGATACAGGTTGGTCAGTTTCATAACTTCTGCATGCTGATCACCCAGCTGCATTCTCAAGTTTTGAATACTCTGATCCAGATTAAACAGCATATGCCGCTCTGCATCATCACGGATCATGCTTTGTACCCAAAAAAATGAAGCAATTCGACAACCGGCAGTGATTGGCGTGACTTCATGCAAGCTGGTCGATGGATACAAAATCATATCGCCGGCAGGCAATTTTACTTCGTGATAACCGTAAGTGTCTTCGACTACCAGTTCACCACCGACATATTCGTCCGGCTCACTTAAAAAAACCGTACAGGATAAATCCGTTCTGAGGCGTTCATTGCTGCCGCGAATACGACGAATCGAATTGTCGACATGAAAGCCGAAAGATTCATTATTTTCATAGCGGTTAAAAAGCGGGGGAATAATATCCAGTGGAATCGCCGCCGATAAAAACAGAGCATGCTGTCCCAGCGATTCAAGAATGATCGTACTTAAATGCTGGGTCAGGGGATGATCTTCAGGTAATTGCTGATTCTGTTTCACCGTCGCAGAGAGCGTACCCGCGGTAACCTTGCCATTGACCCACTCAATCTTATTCATCTCCTCACGGAAATATTGCACCTGTTCTTTGCTCAGTACATTTGGAATATGATGCAGCACGAGAAACCCCTGAATAATCGTCTTTTAAAAATAGCATAGCCCCCATCAGGAGACTATGCGGTTGCATTGAATTAATATTTAAAGTTGACTGCTAACACTGCACTACGGCCTTCTGCTTCGGTCGCATAATGAGATGAATAGGCTTTTGTGAAATAGCGTTCATCAGACAGGTTATTAAGGTTTAATTGCAAATCAACGTTTTTATTCACGTTATAACGTGCCATGGCATCATAGCGAACATAGCCTGGTACAAACTTGGTATTAGTAGCATTACCATAGACTTTATCCATTGCGACGGCACCAGCACCTAGGGTTAAAGCAGGAGTTACTGCATAAGTAGTCCAAAGGGTTGCACTGTTTTTCGCGACGTTTTGAACTTGGTTCCCATTGCTAGGATTTGGCGCATATACAGCAGGTTGACCTGTAGCGGCAGTATTTACAAATCCACCATCAATCATTTCACTGTCTAAATAAGTATAACCCGCAGATACAGCCCATTTATCCGTGATATTACCGTTTACGCCTAGCTCAATACCATCGACACGAGTTTCACCAATATTACTTGTGGTGCCATCATCTCCGGTCGCACGAGTATTGGTTTTTTCCGTGCGGAAAATAGCTGCAGTCAGGTTGAGCTTATCATTCAAGACATCCCATTTAGTTCCTAACTCCATGGTCCGGACTTCTTCAGGTTTAAGATTATTTATTGCAGCTGTAATCCCTTCAGAACCATCGCCACCATCTACACCGACTGGATTAGACGAAGTCGCATAACTTGCATAGATACTGCCATTTTCAACTGGTTTAAAAGTAAGACCGGCTTGATAGTTGATAAAGTCTTTATCATTTTTAATCGTAACTTGATCGCCAGCACTTGCTGTAATCGGTGTATTGTTTGCACCAGTAACTGCATTATTTCGTGCACCATAAGTCATGGTTTGCTCAGTTGAGTAGTCATCCCAACGAACGCCCAAATCTAAAAGCCACTGAGGGGTGAATTCAATACTATCCAGAAAATAAACAGACTTTGATTTGCTCTCGATATTGTAACGGTCAGCACCATTGGTACTTAACATACCTGTCCATGGAGCACGGTTAGGGTTCTGTACAGAAGTACACCAACCTGATGCAATATTGGTGACATCACCGCAAGCAGCATACGCGCTACCTGTCGCATTTAGGCCATTAATAATATATTGCGTACGATCAGTTTCCTGATCTGAATATTCGGCACCTAGATTAAAACTATGTTTAAGCATACCGGTATTAAATTTACCGGTTAAAGCAAGTTGGTCGGTAAAAGCATCAGTATCTGCTACACGTGAGTTGGCACGTGCCCAAACATTTCCTGTTAATTCACTTGTAAAACCTGCTTTGTTGTAAAAGTTACCCTGAGAGTCATCTGGATTGGTCCAAAGGTAATCATTCTTAGAGTTGCCATACACAGCTGTATTGCTAATGGTTAGATTGTCAGTTAAGTCATGTTCTAATTTGATGGTTCCGATCTGATTTTCTTGTTTTTGGAAATCACGATCTTTCCAGCCGTAATATTGACCTTGTTTAACGTCAATTGGCTTGCCATTTCCATTTAATGGACGATAGTCAGTTGCTGTTGCAGTTCTTGGAGCAGCAAATGGGTTGTTATACGGGATACCTGAGTCAGGCGTATCGTCCGATTTTAAGTAGTAATAACTGAGAGTCGCGCGAGTAGGGGTGTCCAGACCAAAGCTAATACTCGGTGCAATACCGGCACGTTTATATTCTGCACCGTCTTTCTGGCCGGCTTTTTCATTTTGATGCCCCATGACTGCCACACGTGCCGCAATACCATTACCAAAGTCTTTGTTACCATCTAAAGTAATACGTTGATAATTATCTGTGCCGCCAGCGACCGAACCTTCTAGAAAATCGCCTGCTTTAGCGACTTTAGAAATCATGTTAATGCTACCGCCAGTGGTGCCTGCACCGCCCATGGCAGAAGCAGAACCTTTGGTCACTTCAACTTGTTCTACCGCAAACATTTCACGGTTTTGTGAGGTGGCATTACGAACGCCGTCTACATACATCGAACTTTCTGAGTTATAACCACGAATAAATGGACGGTCACCATTCGGATTACCACCTTCACCTGCACCCAAGGTAATCCCCGGAACTGTACGCAGTGCATCAGCTAAAGTCGTCACTTGTGTATCGGCAATCAGCTGTTTTGAAATCACTGAAACTGACTTGGGGGTGTCGAGTAAAGGCGCAACAAATTTGCTATTCGCAGATTGATCTACTTTTAAGCTGGGTGCTTTTTCAGCTTTGACTTCTTGATGAATAGTCTCTAACTGGATCACCTGTTCTTCTGCCATCGCAGATGCAGCTACCATTGATAAAGATGAAACAATTGCAGAAGAAACGATTTTTTTACGTGTTTTAATGAAGGTCATGTTAAACCTAATAAATGAATGCTAAAAATGTATGCGAATAATAATGATTCTTGTTTTTATTTTTATCTTTTTATCATGGGAATTCATGATCTTTAAGAAAATATTAAATGAGTTTTTAAATGTAATGATATAACAATATCTACTTAAGTTTTTGATTTTAATAAATATTGAAAAATTAATCTGATTATTAAATTTTTATTGAGAATAATGATGTCTATAAAGGGACATAAATTAGGGATTTTTCGTGGAGTACTAATCTAGCGATAATAAAAAACCCTGCCAGGGCAGGGTTTTAAATAACTTTCACTTAAATATTAGAAGTCATATGAAACAGATAGCCAGTAGTTACGGTCTGGAATATAAGTACCCGCTAAACCACTCGTCGTTTTAGTATATAGGAAAGCATTTTCAACTTCGTTATCACTATTAATAAATGACTTATAGTCGCCAAAGTCTTTGTTCAATAAGTTATTCACACGACCTGAAACAGTAACTTGATTGTTGACTTTATAAGATGCACCTAAATTAAATAGCTCATAGGCTTTTAACTTATTGCCGACAGCATCAATTTCACGACTTACATTGACATCGCTTAAATCAGGATCTATGAAACGTACACGGTCAGATTTATATTCAGCTTCTAACCAGGTAGTGAACTTATCATTCACATACCAAGTTCCTGTGAAGTTCAAAGCGTGACGAGGTGTATTTTCAATAGGATTACCTTTATTTTCACCTTCGGTAATTTCAGACTCTAACCAAGTATAGTTTGCTTTTACATCAAAGCTTGGAGAAATTTCATATTTAGCACTAAGTTCCACACCGTAGCTTTCAGCTTCGCCTGCATTGCCTTTAAAGCTAAAGTTTTGCTGATTATCAAAACTGCCTACAGTCATGCAGTTGTTTGCAGGTGCTTGTCCTGTTGGGCGACCTGCCCATAAACAGTTTTCAACGACGCGTGCATCACTGATGATAATATCTTTAAACTGAGTAAAGAACGCAGTGGTAGCTAAAGAGAAATTAGACAAGTTGTCGTAAACGAAACCAAGTTCATAGTTTGTGGTTTCTTCAGGCTTAAGATCTGGGTTGCCCAAAGTCACGTTTCGGCCTTGTGAGCTAAAACCATTGATTCCATTATGAAGGTCATTCGCTGTTGGAACTTTATAGCCAGTACTTATACCACCTTTTAAAATCAACTGATCATTGGTGTTCCAAACTAAGTATGCGCGAGGTGTAAAGTGACCACCAAAAGCACTATGGTCTTCGTAGCGACCACCGAAAGTGAATGCAAGAGAATCCGTTAGATTCCATTCATCCTCAGCGAACACAGACCAAGAATCCTGTTCAAAAGCAACTCCATTACCTGCTGAGTTATCGATGGTTTCACCATCTTTATATTCAATACCAGCTGTAAGTTTATGGTTGCCAAGTGTTGAAATAATACGAGAATCAACGGTTAGGTCTTTATTTTCTAAAATACGATCTTGTGTACCATCTGAATAATAATTGTATTCAGGTACATTTCCTTTTGGAAGACGACGGCCTTCCTGTTCAGAAGAAACATAGCTTGCAAATGTTTTCCATTGACCAAAACTAAGCTCAGCATCTACACCTGCAGAAATACGATCTCTTAAGAATTTGATCTCGTCTTTATATGAACCAATCCCTGATGGTAAACCTGTCGTGCGGTTGAATTCGTAAAGTTCACCTAAACGGGCATCACTATTATCAAAACGTTGTTTAGCATGATCAAAGTCTACCCAAGTAGAGACGTTATCATTTACATTTAGCGTAAGTTTTGTACCCACAGCATAATTATTTGCTTCTACTGTACGAGGGTCACGACCTTGGCTGCCTTCATCAATAGTTTTTGCGGGTGTAACAAGTCGATCTGATTGATCGCGGTGGAAAAACTCGCCACGTACTTGTATACCAAGTTTATCTTGAATCACTGGACCATTAACAACTGCACTGGTTTTCCAGTTATTACCAATATCAGAATTTTCTTGAATATTCTGTTCAACAGAAACGTTACCATTCCATTCTGATGCAACTTTCTTGGTAATAATGTTAATGATACCGCCCATGGCATCAGAACCATAAAGGGTAGACATAGGCCCACGAATGACTTCAATACGTTCAATAGAAGCTAATGGTGGCATAAAGCTTGTACTAAATTCACCAAAACCATTTGGACCAACTGAACCAGAAGTATTCTGACGCTGACCATCGATCAAAATAAGAGTGTAAGATTGATTCAGACCACGCATTTGGATATTTAAACCACCAGTTTTGCCTTGGCCATTTCGTACGTCGACACCTGGTACTTCACTGAGCGCATCTGCAATACTGGTAATACCTTTTTTCTTTAAGTCTTCTGCAGTTACTACACTAATAGAGGCAGGCGCATTTTTTATATCTTGTTCAAAACCCGCCGCTGAAACCACAATCGTAGACATTTGATGTGTTGTTGTAGGAGTCGCTGTCTCGTTCACAGTCTCTGCGAAAGCAGATGTTGCTGTAACCCCAAGAATTGCCAATGTAAGTGGACGAAGACTAAAACTATGCATGACCAAATTCCCGAACCGAAGAATAAATTAGTATTGTTGCTCAAATAAGAAACTGGATATTAATGATAGTATTTATCATTTGCAATAAAAATATACATTTTCTCCATTTAAATTGGGTTGACTGGGCATCTGGAAAGATGGCAATTCAAATAAAAAAAGGGCTTAAAAACTGGAACTCGCGCGTATTTTTTGTATATCCTTAAATGTTGTCATATAATGTGGCACATTTTTATAAACCTGTTATAACCTAATATATAGAGGAAGCCATGCAAGTAACTTCTGAAGCGGTTTCGGGCGTTGCCCGTCGTTTAAATGTTTCTGTACCGACGAGCCGTATTAATGAGCAATTTGAAGCTCGTTTAAAACGCACTGCTAAAACTGCGAAGATCAACGGCTTCCGTCCAGGTAAAGTGCCTGTAAACGTAGTTCGTCGTGAATACGGCGCGGGTATCTACCAAGAAGTAGTAAACGATATTATTCGTGACACAGTTTTCGAAGCGATCCAGCAAGAAAAAATCAATGCTGTGGGCATGCCAAACATCGAAAAAACTGAAATGAAAGACGACGCGCTGGTATATACAGCGACTGTTGAAGTTTATCCAGAAATCGAAGTGAAATTCGACGGCTTGGAAGTTGAGCGTAAAGCAGCTGAAGTAAATGACAAAGATGTTGAGAAGATGATTGAAAATCTTCAAAAACAACGTGCTGCTTGGGCTGAAACAAAAGGCATGGCTAAAAAAGACATGCAAGTAACTTTTGATTTCGAAGGTTCAATCGACGGCGAAAAATTTGAAGGTGGTTCTGCGGAAGACTTCAAACTTGTTCTAGGTTCTGGTCGTATGATCCCTGGCTTCGAAGACGGTATCGTTGGTATGAAGAAAGGCGAAGAGAAAGTGATTGATGTAACTTTCCCTGAAGACTACCAAGCTGAAAACCTTGCTGGTAAACAAGCTCAATTCAAAATCACTGTGAAGCTTGTTGAAAAACAAAAACTTCCAGAAATCGATGCTGAATTCCTGAAAATCTTCGGTGTATCTGAAGAAGAAGGCGTTGAGAAGTTAAAAGCTGACGTTCGTAAAAACATGGAACGTGAAGTGAAGAACGGCCTTCGCAACCAGGTTAAAGGCGCGACTTTTGATGCATTAGTTGCTGCAAACGAAGTTGAACTTCCAGCTGCTATGCTTGCTCAAGAAATTGACCGTCAACGTCAACAGATGATTCAGCAGTTCACACAGCAGTTTGGTGCTCAAGGTGCGAAAGCATTTGATTCAAGCATGCTTCCAGATGAATTGTTCAAAGAACAAGCTGAAAAATCTGTAAAACTTGGCGTACTTGTAAGCCGTGTTTTAGCTGATGCGAAAATCGAAGTAGATGCTGCACGTGTTGAAGCGTACATCGAAGACATGGCTTCTTCTTATGAAGATCCAAACGAAGTAATTGAATACTTCAAAAACGATGCGCAACAACGTGCCCAAATCGAAGCAGTTGTACTAGAAGACCAAGTTGTTGATTACATTTTGGCTTCTGCTAAAGTAACTGATGCGACTGTAAGCTATGAAGACTTATTGAAAGAGCAGCAAGCTCGTCAACAAGGCTAATTTAGCTTTCGATAAAAAAGGCGCTTAATGCGCCTTTTTTCATATTGATGCCTGAAAAAAGCATTTCTGTTTTTCACAAAACTAATGCAAAAAATATAATGGATTTGTTGGCGAATTTTTTGCAATTTCAGTGATTATCCCTCATATTGTGATTATGGGTTAGGTCACAAAAAATTTAGGAATAAATAAACGTATGTATGTTCCAACGATTGAAAACGCTTTAGTGCCAATGGTGGTAGAACAATCCTCTCGTGGTGAGCGTTCTTTTGATATTTATTCACGCCTTTTGCGTGAACGTGTAATTTTTATGACGGGCGAAGTTGAAGACAACATGGCGAACCTGATCGTTGCGCAAATGTTGTTTTTAGAGGCGGAAAATCCAGATAAAGATATTCATCTATATATCAATTCACCAGGCGGTTCGGTAACTGCGGGTATGGCGATTTATGACACCATGCAGTTTATCAAACCTGATGTCGTAACGTACTGCATGGGTCAGGCAGCATCAATGGGTGCGTTCCTGCTGAATGCCGGTACCAAAGGCAAGCGTTATTGCCTTGAAAATGCCCGTGTCATGATTCACCAGCCATTGGGTGGTTTCCGTGGTCAGGCTTCAGATATTGAAATTCATGCACGTGAAATCCTGTTTATTAAAGAACGTTTAAACCGTTTAATGGCTGAACACAGCGGTCAGGATTACGAGAAAGTTGCACGTGATACAGACCGTGACAACTTTATGACTGCTCAGCAAGCGAAAGAATACGGTCTTGTGGACGAAGTTTTAACTAAACGTCCATAAGTTTTAAAGATTGAGATAGTGGAGTAAATATGTCCGAACATCCTCAAGGACAAAAGCATTGTTCATTTTGCGGTAAAACGCAGTCTGAAGTCGGGAAGCTGATTGCAGGCGAGGACGCATACATTTGTAACGAATGTGTGGACGTATGCTTAGATTTGGTTCAAACCAGTCAGCAGGTGGAAACCAATGACTGGGCCAATCGTCCTTTGCCGAAACCGCATGAAATTCGTGCGGCCTTGGATCAATATGTGATTGGTCAGGACGTCGCGAAAAAAACCTTGTCAGTTGCGGTTTATAACCATTACAAGCGCTTGAAAGTGCAAAATAATGGCAAGAAAGCTGATGATTCAGTAGAGCTTTCAAAAAGTAATATTATGTTGGTTGGTCCGACAGGATCGGGCAAAACCTTGCTTGCACAAACGCTGGCACGTCTTCTTGATGTTCCATTTGCCATGGCAGATGCAACGACACTGACCGAAGCCGGTTATGTGGGTGAAGATGTAGAAAACATCGTACAGAAGCTACTGCAAAAAGCCGATTACGATGTCGAAAAAGCGCAAAAGGGCATTATCTATATCGACGAGATCGACAAGATTACCCGCAAGTCTGAAAACCCATCCATCACGCGTGATGTATCGGGTGAAGGTGTTCAGCAAGCATTATTGAAAATGATTGAAGGTACGGTTGCATCAATTCCGCCACAAGGTGGACGTAAGCATCCGCAGCAAGAATTCATTCAGATTGATACCTCGAATATCCTGTTTATCTGTGGTGGTGCATTCTCAGGACTTGAGAAAATTGTACAGCAACGTCAGGAAAAAGGTGGCATCGGCTTTACTGCAGAAGTGCGTAAAAAAGATGAAACCAAGAAGCTGTCTGACTTGTTCCGTCAAGTTGAAGCAACTGATCTGGTAAAATTTGGTTTGATTCCAGAATTTATTGGTCGTTTGCCAGTGATTGCCACTTTAGACGAGTTGGATGAAGAAGCACTGATGCAGATTCTGACTGAGCCGAAGAACGCTTTGACCCGTCAGTATCAACATCTGTTTGATATGGAAGATGTGGATCTGGTTTTTGAAGAATCGGCATTACGCGCAGTGGCTAAGAAAGCAGTTGAGCGTAATACAGGCGCGCGTGGTTTACGTTCGATCCTAGAAAATTCATTGCTGGAAACCATGTATGACTTGCCAAGCCGTAGCGATGTCGGCACTGTCGTCATCAATGAAGCTGTGATTAAAGGTGAAGCAGAGCCGGAATACCGTGCCGAGCGTCAGCCACATGATCAGCAAGAGACAGCAACAAAAATAGATTTAAAGGTCGTAAATAGCAAATCTGCTTAATTGCTATTCGTCCGAAACGTGCGAAAACTCCGTGTTTTCGCACGTTTTTTATTTCCAAAAATAAAGCTCGGTGTTAATCTGATTAACTAGGCGTGGATGCCTAAAACTTATAAAAAACAAATCGCAAAGCACTTGCATACAAAAGAATAAAGACGCAGTGAGGGATAAGCATGCGTGGAGTCGCAATTGTACTCATCAGCAGTTTGGCATTGCTGGGGTGTCATGGTAAGAAAGCCGTCGTTGAGCCTACACAGCCACTCAGCACTTTAAAAAATATCGATCTTGAAAAAAAACCGGGCTTTGTCGAGCAGCATCGTATCGGCATGTTCACCATTGGCGGTTGGGTCAATCAAAAGCAGGGCAACCAGTTTCAGACGGTGAAACCGCAGCATGATGAAGCCGCCATCGTGTATTTATACCGGCCCGATTCTAAATGGAATCGTCAGGAAATTGTCGCTGCCAGCCTGTTTATCAATCAAGAACATATTCCAAGCTTATTGCACAACCATTATTACTGGATTGAAGTGCCTGCAGGGACCTATCGTTTGAGTACCAGTCGACCGCTAGGCGCGCTGCATTTCCAGAAACCTAAATATCTGGATTTTACTGTCGAAGCGGGACAGTCTTATTTTATTAAATATGATGAAGAGAATATCAGTACACGCCGGAGTGTTTCAGGGCCACTCATGCTGATGCCGGAAAAAGTTGGTCTCAATGAAATTGCTTTTACTCAGCTAAAATCAGACAGTTTTAACTTCGTGGCACAAGATCAGGAAACTGGCCAGATTCGTAAAAAAGCCCAAAAAATTGAACCGACTGCTTATGATCCATCATTGGATGTACAGCTAAAAGCACCTTTTAAACTTTGGGATCCACGGACTTGGTAATTGACATTTTATTGAGAAAATATAATAAAAAAGCACCCTGAATGGGTGCTTTTTTATACAGATTTAATTAGCCCGCAGCAGCGTCAACTACTGGAATCTTACCAATTTTTGCTTGCCAGATTTTAGGTGCAGTCGCGTGAATAGAAGTACCATTCACATCAACCGCTACAGATACCGGCATATCTTTTACCACAAACTTGTAAATTGCTTCCATACCCAGGTCAGCAAAGGCAACCACTTCAGCTTCGCGAATAGCTTTAGACACGAGGTAAGCAGCACCACCGACAGCCATCAGGTAAGTTGCCTGGTTGTCTTTAATGGCTTCAACGGCAGCAGGACCACGGTCTGCTTTACCGATCATGCCGAACATGCCAGTTGCTTCAAGAACTTGACGCGTAAATTTATCCATACGCGTAGCCGTTGTTGGGCCAGCAGGGCCTACAACTTCGTCGCCGACTGGATCAACAGGGCCAACGTAGTAGATAAACTTGCCTTTCAGATCAACAGGAAGTTCTTCACCGTTGTTCAGCATGTCGACCATACGTTTGTGTGCAGCATCACGACCTGTATAGATTGTACCGTTAAGAAGAAGTGTATCGCCTGGTTTCCAGCTATTCATTTCTTCTTGGGTAATCGTGTCAAGGTCAACACGTTTAGAAGATGAAGAATCCCAAGTCACAGCAGGGTAGTCTTCAAGTTTAGGTGCTTGAATATGTGCAACACCTGTACCATCTAACTGGAAGTGTGCATGACGAGTCGCAGCACAGTTCGGGATCATACCAACTGGTTTACCTGCAGCATGACATGGATAATCTTTGATTTTAATATCAAGTACAGTGGTTAAACCGCCAAGACCTTGTGCACCAATACCCAAAGCATTTACTTTTTCGAAGATTTCGATACGAAGCTCTTCCATTTTGCTTTGTGGACCACGACGAAGCAATTCGTCCATGTTGATCTCTTCCATCAATGCTTCTTTGGCAAGCATCATGGCTTTTTCAGCAGTACCACCGATCCCGATTCCCAGCATACCTGGTGGACACCAGCCTGCACCCATGGTTGGAACAGTTTTCAGTACCCAATCCACGATTGAATCAGATGGGTTTAACATTGCTAGTTTAGATTTGTTTTCTGAACCGCCACCTTTGGCTGCCACAGTGATATCTACTTTATTACCAGGCACAAGCTTGTGGTAAATCACGGCAGGAGTGTTGTCTTTGGTGTTCTTACGACCAAATGCAGGATCAGCCAGAACTGATGCGCGAAGCACGTTCGAGTTTTCTAAATAACCCTGACGTACGCCTTCATTGATTGCATCATCCAGGCTCATGGTTAAATCGAATTTAACGTCCATGCCCACTTCAACAAATACGTTGACGATACCGGTATCTTGACAGATTGGGCGGTGGCCTTCTGCACACATGCGTGAGTTAATTAAGATTTGTGCGATCGCATCTTTAGCAGCTTTGTTCTCTTCACGATCATACGCACGGCTCATCGCTTGGATAAAGTCTTGTGGGTGATAGTAAGAAATGAACTGAAGCGCATCTTTAACCGATGTGATCAAGTCATCTTGCTTGATAATAGTTGTCATACAAATATCTCTTGAGCGGGCTGATAGCTAGCGGGCTAAATTATAAGACAAAAGAATCGGGTTGTGGGCATTTTGGGCGAGCATTGGCCGAAAGTTTATAGTTTAAGCAATCTGAGCAAGGACTTTAGCTATTCCATGGGTCAAATATGACAGCAAGTTGTCATATTCAATGTCATATTTCAGATAAAAAATACGCATAATTTTGCTTATTCCGTATTAAGCGATTGAATTTTATTAATTATTTTAAATTTAACAAAAAACCAGATTGTCATATAACTGTCATAAAACTTTTAGATAATGCAGCTATTGAAACGGGAGATCCTAACAATGGTTACAGGTATTTTGATGGCAGCTGGTTTTTGTGTATATATCGCTGCAACTTGGATGTACGGTCAGAAAGAAGATCAAGCCTAAGCTTTATCTTCTTTTTTATTTTAAGACATAAAAAAATTAACCTATCTTCAAATCTTCAAATCTTCAAATCTTCAAATCTTCAAATCTTCAAATCTTCAAATCTTCAAATCTTCGAATCTTCAAATCCAGTTATAAAAATATTTGAAAACTCAAATTTAAAAAGCATCTCTCCTATAGCTTACTCAAGCCATGTTGACCATTTACATTTTTAACCCAGAAAAACTCAAAGCCTGAAAACCCTTACACATGCGGCATTTTTTATTGCTTAGACTGTTTCTCTCAACTTCTAGAAACAGGCAAGTAGAATGAACAATTTTAATGCAAGTGATATTAAAGAACATGCTTCAGTCATTGCTTCATGTGGTACTCAAGTCGGGAAGGTGGACCATTTAGAAGGTCAGGATTCAATTAAATTAACAAGAAGTGATGATGAAAATAATGAGCATCATCTGATTCCCTTGAGTTGGGTAAGTGAAATCAAAGACGATAGCGTCGTGCTCAATAAAACTGCGGAAGAGGTACGTAAAGAGTGGACTACCTTATAAGAAATTAAAGTTAGTGGACTGAAAAGCAGGGCTGCTTCAGCTTAATTTTTTATGTCACAGACTTTATGAGTAACCGTTGAAAATGCCAGTTCGAAAGACTGGCATTTTTATTGTTTATTAAAACGAGATAATGATCGCGTGCTGAATTTATTGAAGCTATGAGTGTTTTTTTATAAAAAAACCACCTGATTTTTCAATCAGATGGTTTGGAAAACTTAAATTTAAGAAGTATTAAGCTTCTTGCTGCTCGGCCTGAATCGCGGTTAAGGCAATGGTAAACACGATGTCATCGACCAAGGCACCACGCGACAGGTCATTGACCGGCTTATTCAAGCCTTGCAGCATTGGTCCAACACTGACTACATTGGCAGCACGTTGTACCGCTTTATAGGTCGTGTTACCGGTATTCAGATCCGGGAAAATAAATACATTGGCACGTCCAGCCACTTGTGAATCAGGTGCCTTTTGGCGCCCCACGCTTTCCACCGATGCTGCATCATATTGTAATGGCCCATCAATCAACAGGTCAGGACGACGTTCTTTGGCAATGCGTGTAGCTTCCGCGACTTTTTCCACATCAGCGCCAGTACCCGAAGTTCCTGTCGAATAGGAAATCATAGCAATGCGTGGATCTATACCAAAGGCTTTGGCAGAATCGGCGGACTGGATTGCAATTTCGGCCAGCTGTTCTGCATCAGGGTCCGGATTGATCGCACAGTCACCATACACATAGACTTCATCTGGCAACAGCATAAAGAATACGGAAGATACCAGTGAGTAATCCGGAGCAGTCTTAATCAGCTGGAAAGCAGGACGTACCGTATTCGCCGTGGTATGCACTGCACCCGACACCAAACCGTCAACCTGATCCAGCGCCAGCATCATGGTGCCAAGTACTACTGTATCTTGCAGTTGTTCACGGGCCTGTAGTTCGTTGAGCTTGCCTTTACGCAGCTCCACCATCTTGTCGATGTAGTTTTCACGCACCAGATCCGGATCAAGAATTTCCAGATCTTCAGGCAATTCAATACCGCGAGCTTTGGCTACTTCTAGCACAGCTTCAGGCTTGGCCAGCAAAATACACTGTGCAATACCACGCGCCTGACAAATGGCCGCAGCCTGTACGGTACGCGGTTCATCACCCTCTGGCAGTACAATACGTTTTTTCGCAGCAATCGATTTCTGTACCAGTTCATGACGGAAAGCGGAAGGTGACAGACGTGGCTTATAAGAACCATTCAACATTTGATTCAGCCATTCCGGATTGATATGGCTTGAAACAAAACGTGTCACCTGATCTGCACGTTCGGTATCATCCACTGGAATTTCATTGCTGAGATTTGCCAGTTTTTGTGCGGTTTCAAACGTGCTGAGTGGTGTATGTAAAATCGGTAAACCTTGCTTGATGGCAGCCTGGCAGAATTCCAGTACATGATCATTTGGCTGTTGATGTTCAGTCAGCACCAGACCGGCCAAAGGAATCCCATTACTGCTGGCCAGACTACTTGCCAGTAATACATCAATCCGGTCAGAGGCACTAATAATTAATTCGCCAGCTACAAACTTATGTAGTTCATGTTCAATATTGGCTGAAATCAGACTACTGTGTTGCACACGGCGCTGTTTGGCTTCGCCTTCATTAATCCAGTAAGCAGAAATATGGGCTGCCAGATCAGACATACGCGGCACACTTAAGGTTTTACTGAAAGGCACCAAGCCAATCACTGGCAATTTTTCAGAGCCAATATGCGGATGCGTCTGCCGAATGGCGGTGATAAATTCTGCGGTTTCAGCTTTAAGGCGTAAATCCGGATTCAGCGTGACAGGAATCTGCGCAGATTCTTCAGGTAGACCCTTGGTGCGCATCAACATGATACCTGCCAGACGGGTAGAGCTGGCGCCACCAAAATTACGCAGCTGATGTTCAACTTTATCTGCGGTTTGGCTTGGCTGCTGAATATTGGCATTGCTGACGACAATAACTTTGGCATCCAGTGCTTGTGCCAGTGAAGCATTCAAATCATCGGCAAAACTGTCCTGAGTATTTGGCAACAGCCCTTCGACAATAATCAGGTCATGCTGTTTAGCAATTTGACGATGCAGACGCACCGCTTCTTCAAGCAATTCATCCTGTTCACCCAGATTGATCTGCTGCAAGACTTTGCTATAACGGATAGGTTCAACCGTTTCACTTTGAGAAATATGACGATACAAAGCCGTGGTGCGGTCTTCGATTTCATTCAATTCCTGGGCAAAAGGTTTCAGGAAACCAGCTTTTACCCCTTGGCATTCCAGTGCATAAATCAGGCCCAAACATGCAGAAGTTAAGCCTACGCCTTCCCCCGTGGGAACCAATAAAATTGTTTTCATAAATTATGTCAGTCGCAGAATAATAAAAATCAGTGAAAAAGAAGCTAAAGCCTGCTTATGCAGGCATTACCTCAGCTTGAGACTTTTTTGCAGTATTGCGCTCCACTTCAAGTTCAACCACACTTTGAACTTCCCGGGCAATACGGCCTTCTTCATCTGTTGGCACTACCCAGATTTGTGGGCCTGTACCTGAATCAATTCGGCCTTCGGTACCGCGTTTCAGCTCATTATTGGCATTTTTATCCAGACTGAAACCGAAATGAGGCAGGTAAGTCATGGTTTTTTCGCGGATATACGCTGAGTTTTCGCCAATGCCGCCAGTGAAGAACAGACCATTAAGACGTGGCAGACCACAGCTCAACGCTGCCAGAGATTTAGCTAAACGGTAGCAGAATACTTCAATCGCCAGTGCGGCATCTTCATTGCCTTGTTCTGAAGCTTCAATCAGGGTACGCATGTCATTCGACAGGTCAGACAGACCCAAAAGACCACTTTGGCTATTCAGCATCTTGTCAATTTTATAAATGTCCCAACCCAGGTTTTTCGCCAAGAAACTATGCAGGCTTGGATCGACATCACCACTGCGTGTGCCCATAACAATGCCTTCAAGCGGAGTTAAGCCCATTGAAGTATCTACACTTTGCCCATTCCAAACGGCACAGGTCGAGCTACCATTACCTAAATGCGCAGTTAACCAGCCACCTTGTTTGAAACTACCTGCCAGTTCAGAACCACGTTCTGAAACATAGGCATGACTAGTCCCGTGGAAGCCATAGCGACGCACACCATGAGCAGTATATAAAAATTTCGGCAGGGCATAACGATAAGCATGCGCTGGCATGGTTTGATGGAAGGCAGTATCAAATACTGCAACTTGTGGTAATTCCGGGAATAAGCGTTTGGTTGCTTCAATACCAATTAAGTGTGCCGGATTGTGTAATGGCGCAAGCGGCGTTGCTTCACGAATTTTTTCAATAATCTCGTCATTGATCAGTTCAGCTTTGGTCAGGCTGCCACCATGTACGACACGGTGACCGATCGCGTCCGGACGGTAGTTGGCCAGACGTTCAAGACCCACTTCAAGTGCTTTTTTGTGGTCAGCAAATGGAATATGGATATCGACCGGCTCATTGCCAACCGTCACACCTTTAATGCGAGCATTCTCTGTGCCTAAGTTCTCAGCTAAACCATGAATACGGAAATTCTGCTCCTCAAGAAGTAATGCAAACTTGATTGAAGAAGAGCCACAATTAATAACTAATACTGATTTAGACACGATTGATTACCCAATTTTTAATTAAAATTCTCGTCCATTTGCTTGACCCAATTGCGGGCAATGAAGCAGCAATCCAGATCAATGAATATGTTTTAACATTTGTTTTTTTTCTGTCCTAGATAGACTTTAGCAGATTAGACTTAAGCATTATCGACCGATTTAACAATAATAACTAAAATTTATCAGTTCATAGTTTTCATTTATAAATAAAATGATGCTGAAAATATAATCAATAAGAATACTAAACTCTGCTTAAATTTAATTTTAGAACAGATTAATTCTTTAGTTTAGCGCCTGAAAAGGCAAATATTGTTTTTACATACAATTCTATAAAGAGATTCATCAATAAAATGACCGGAAGGTTCTAATCCATCTATTTCAGTGTCAATTTTTCTGTCCATAAAAAACAGCCTCATTTATGAGGCTGTTTTAAATGAGCGATCTGAATACTTATTGGCGAATCTGACCATCACCAAAGACAATCCATTTCTGCGACGTCAGGCCTTCAAGACCAACTGGGCCACGAGCATGGATTTTATCGGTTGAAATCCCGATTTCTGCGCCTAAGCCATATTCAAAACCATCTGCAAAACGAGTAGAGGCATTGATCATGACCGAACTTGAATCTACACCCGCCAGAAATTCGCGAGCCAGACTGTAGTTTTCAGTAATAATGGAATCGGTATGATGCGAGCTATATTTGTTGATGTGCTCAATGGCTTCTTCTATACCAGAAACGACTTTGATCGCCAGAATCGGGCCCAGATACTCGGTATACCAGTCTTCTTCAGTGGCCGTAATGACTGCATCTCCAAGAATACGCTGGGTTTCCCGGCAACCACGAAGTTCGACTTTTTTCTCTTGGTAAAGCTCTGCGATGCGTGGCAAGAATTCTTCAGCGACTTTTTCATCGACCAGCAGGGTTTCCATGGCATTACATACACCATAGCGATGGGTTTTGGCATTGAGCGCAATCGGCAATGCTTTCAACAAGTCCGCTTGAGCTTCCACATACACATGACAGTTGCCATCTAAATGTTTAATGACCGGTACGCGTGCTTCCTCGGTAATTCGTTCGATCAGGCTCTTGCCGCCACGAGGCACAATCACATCCACATATTCGGTCATGGTGATCAACTGGCCAACAGCAGCGCGGTCAGTCGTGTTTACCACTTGTACGGCAGCCTCAGGCAAGCCTGCGACTTTCAGGCCATGCTGAATCGCAACTGCAATTGCCTGATTCGATTCCAGAGCTTCTGAGCCGCCCCGTAAAATAATGGCATTGCCTGATTTGAGCGCGAGTGATGCAGCCTCCAACGTGACGTTAGGACGTGATTCGTAGATCATGCCGACCACACCCAAAGGCACACGCATCTTGCCCAGTTGAATCCCGGATGGGCGATAAGCCATATCACTAATTTCACCAATCGGATCTTTCAGGCCAATGACATCTTTTAGACCCTGCAACATACCTTTAAAGCGTGCGGGGTTGAGTTCTAAGCGATCAAGCAGGGCTGAGTCCAGATTGTTGTTATGCGCCTTGGTCATATCTTTCTGGTTAGCAGCCAAAATAGCAGCTTGGCTATTTTCCAAAGCCGTATAAATAGCGGATAACGCATTATTTTTAGTTTGGGTGGACGCGCGAGCCAAAATGCGAGACGCTTGGCGTGCCTGCTGTCCTACCGTTTGCATGTATTGTTCAATAGACTCTTGCATAGCGGTTTGATCACTTAGAAATTTCATTTCGATATTAACAGCCTGCTGCTGCACAATGAAGCCCATCTGTTAAAAATCATCCGTTTTCGCAGACTTCTAAACATTTTGAAAATGTTTTCTGTTTAAAAGCAGATAAGTGGTCACTGAAGCGGTTGCTTGTGAAAAGCAGCTCTGTATAGAATGAAACACGCGACATTGATGTCATTTATAATTATTAAAGAGCAGGATGCATGTTCAGGCACACCGGAATGTGCCTGAATTATAAGATCTGTTAAGCATGACTTGCACAATAAAAATAAGGCAAGGACGGAGGAAAAGGAATATGAATTCCATTATCCACATGGACGCCCATGTATTGGAACAACATAGACACGATGGTTTTTTTGATTTTTATGATAAGCACAGTTTTAAGCAGCCACCACGCACCACCTGGATGGATGGCTGGAAAATCGAATATATGGCGATCGCCCGTCCAGATACCTTACATTTAAGACCAATGGTGATTATTGGGGGAGCTTTCCAGAATTTTAACTCCTACAAATATTGTGTAGAACAGCTTTTTGATGCAGGTCCCATCATTCTGATTGACCTGCCGTCCATGGGGGCCAACCAGCAGATTAGTAATGTCGACACAGGTCTGTCTGCCGGAACACTGGAGCTTGAAGACCTTGCTGCGATGCTAGGGCGCTGGCTGGAACAGATGCAGCTGCCGCAAGTGGCAATTTTAGGCATGTCCTTAGGGTCAGTGGTAGCTTCCTGTCTGGCAGATCAGCGTCCTGAACTGGTCGATCGGATGATTCTGATGGGCGTGATGCAGAAAACCCGTAAAAGCTGGCGAATGCTGCTGGAAGAATCCCTACACCTGATGAAAGAACAGCGTATGGATGAATTTGGTCAGGCCGTCATTTTGTACTTGGTGAATCATGCACGTTTGACAGAAACCCGAATGTCACCGACTGCAAAACGTTTGTTCTTTAAACAGATGGCGGAATTTACGGCCACCGAACAGGATCGTTATGATATTAACTGCAACCGTTTATTGCGTCTGACCAATGTCCCGATCCCGCAGTGCAAAGTACTGGTGGCATGTGGGCAATATGACAGTTTTACCTTGCCACATGAAAATGCGAATTTTGCCCTACAATGCCCGGATATGCAGTATGTGCAAATTGCAGGTGCTGATCATGTGCCGCAGTTACAACGTCGTAAAGAAACCATGCATCTGTTTGCAACTTTCTTGCGCGATGAAGCTGTTGATCAACTGGCAGGAATTATTCCGTTCACGCGTGAACAGATACAGCAGCTTGAACGTCGCGGTGAAGAGCGGATTCAGGTGCAAGATTCACAGCGTTTCCTCAGTCATCGTCATTCTGATCGTGTCTTGAATGTAGAGATTGTAGATATGAATTTCTTTGGGGTATTGCTGGAGTTAGATGCAGGACAGGCTGAGCGTGCAGCAACTTATCCACGTGATCTGGCCTTGCATCTGGAAGATGAAGCTGGGGAATTTCATATTGAGTGCCTCATCTTTGAACAGAATAACACCCAGCTGCGTGCCTTATTCAAACATGGCAGTTTTGAAGTCGCAGAACGTCTATTGGCTTTTGTAAAACGGCAGAAAATTTTGCAACAGACCGAAGTATTTGATACCGCAATTTAAAAAATATCAGCATTAAAAAACAGCGTACTTAAACGCTGTTTTTTTTCACGGCATGAACCATCCAGACCAGATCACCTAAATGTTCATCCTGTTCATGAGTCGGGTTTTGCTGACGAGGCTCGGCAAAATAACGTTGTGGTTGTTGTACCTCAACCTGGTCAAATCCTGCATCTTGAAAAAAGTGCTGCAGTTCTTGGGGGGATTTAAAATGAAAGGTAAACGCACTGCGAGACATGAATTTAAGTAGACGGCTACTGCTCCAGATAAAGTTCGCCAGTTTATTTTTCACCGGTTCAGGATAAATATCGCTGAGATAGTGAACTGCCGGGAAATACTGCGCATTTTCTGTAATCCCCTGCATCAGAATACCTAACATCTGCTGATCAAAATAATTAATCAGTCCTTCGCTAATGACCACTAAGGGCTGGTTGCGGTCAAACATCTGAAAAATACAGTCCAGTTCTTCACTAAAAATATCGGCAGTCAGGACTTCAGGGGCATACTGATCGATCTGCTGTAAAGCCTGCGTCTTGATCTTGGCCATATCCGGCAGGTCCAGTTCACGATAATTAATCTCGGGGAATTTCTGTCTGAAATTCCAGCTGCGTGGAGATAGTCCGCAGGCAATTTCAAGAACCTGAAGTTGTGGATGTTGCTCAATTAGTTGACACAAATGCTCATCAATCATCTGATGGCGCTGCTTAAGTGTAGTCCGCATGCTACCGCCGACATGGCGTTCTGCCCAGGATTCAAGGGGATGAAGCAGTTTGGCCAGGAACTTGCCTTTGGATGTAGCAAAGGCTGGATGTGAGATTCCCATTTGATACCAGATATAGCCGGTATAGTGCGCCGTAAAAGAAATATGGCGATGTTGCGAAAGTGAGTCTGTCATATTTGTTCTGACCTTATTGTTATTTTTAAGTTGATTGAATAATAGTGTAACCTTTTCATTACTATAATTAAAAAGGAACACCTTGTCGTGTCCCTTTTTCATATTGATTGGATTTAAAAAGTTTTAGCTGGATTGCTGTTTAAATGCCAGTATTTCATCACGGATCTCGCGCCATTCTTCACCCAGATCCAGTTCATCACCAATCTGGATGTTCGGGATGTTGCCGCGCATGCGTTCCAGGCGTTGCTGGTTCGGGAGGGGCAAATCTTCAATTCCTTCTAGTGCAATACATTGTGCTGCACGATCATTGCAGACCAGACCCATATCACAACCAGCTTTAAGGGCGGCCTGAATTCGGGCATCGGCATCACCTGCAACACAGGCAGCCTGCATGCTTAAATCATCCGAGAACAGGACACCGTCAAAGCCGAGCTCTTGACGTAAAACTTTCTGAATCCAGAATTCTGAGAATCCGGCTGGATTGGGATCTACCTGGCTATAGATGACATGAGCCGGCATCAGTGCATCCAGTTGTGATTGTAACTGGATAAAGGTTTGCATATCTTTTTGCTGAATCTCTGCATAGGAGCGCGTATCAATTGCTGCAGCAACATGCGAGTCTGCTTTAACAGAGCCATGACCGGGGAAATGTTTACCAGTTGAAGCCATACCGGCACGTTTCATACCTTTTAGAAATGCGCTGGCGAGTGGAATAATGTCCTGAATATTTTGGGCAAAGCTACGATCACCGATCACATCACTGATGTCATTCAGGTCCAGTACCGGTGCAAAGCTGAAATCAATTCCGACAGCCAGTACTTCAGTCGCCATCAGCCAGCCGCATTTTTCAGCCAGTTCAAGGGCACGCTGTGGATCGCTCGTATAAAGTTCGCCAAATTTCCCCATGGCAGGCAGCAGGGTAAAGCCTTGTCTTAAACGCTGTACACGACCGCCTTCCTGATCCACTGCAATTAAAATATCAGGACGCACCTGACGCATATGATCGGTCAAAGCACGGACTTGGGCGGGAGATTCGATATTGCGACCAAATAAAATCACTCCACCGACTTGCGGCGCACTTAATAGTTCAATATCTTCTTGAGTGAGGGTTGTGCCTGCGATGTCGAGCATCAATGCGCCAATCATATGCGGAATCCGTTTTAGAGTTTTCGGAGAAAACAATACCTGAATTCTGCAATGATTTGCTACACTTTGTCAGCACAGAATATGATAAAACTACACGACATAAACATATTAAGTTGTTTAAGATGCTGAATACGTTAAATTCTGGTCGAAAAGCAACACGGTCACATTGGTCTCTAGGCCAAGGAAGTACGAATTATTTATGAAATTTCAAACTATAGCTTGCGCAGTTGCGATTGCGACAGGTGGATTCTTTTTTACCCATGTAGTGAATGATGCGATTGCGGCCAATAGTAATGAAGTGGTCAGTAAAGCAATTCAGCCATCTCAAGAGCAGGCGCTGGTGTCACGTCAGCTGGCAACCCTGGTTGACCGTCAGCATTATTTAAATATGCGTCTGGATGCTCAGACTTCGCAGCGTATTTTTGATTTCTATATTGATAGTCTTGATCCGGAACACAGTCTGTTTCTGGCCCCAGAAGTTGAAAACTATAAGAAACGCTATGGTGCCAATTTTGGTGCCAATCTGAAAGCCGGCAACTTGTCTGGTCCTTATGAAATGCATGCGCAATATCAACAGCGCTTGCACCAGTTCTACACCTATATGTTGAATGAGCTGAAAAAACCGCAGAATCTGAATCAGCCAAATGTTTATATCGAAACGGATCGTGAGAAAGCGCCATTCTTTAAAACTGAGGCTGAACAGCGTGCGCACTGGTCAAAAATGCTGGTGTCACAGCTGATCAATCTGACCATCAGTAAAGAAGAGGAATTGGCCAAGCAGAAAGCGCTGAAAGCCAATCCGGAATTGGCCAATGGACAAGACCTGACTGGTCCTGAAGATCTAACGCCTGCGCAAACCTTGACCAAGCGTTATACCCGTCAACTGGAACGTCTCAGCCGCGTCAAAAGTGATGATGTGCTCGACAAGACACTGAACGCGATGATGCTGACTTATGATCCCCACAGTAATTACTTCCCGCCTGTGGATGCGATGGAGCTGAATCGTCAGACGACTTTACAGCTGGAAGGCGTCGGCGTATCGATTCGCCCGGAACGCGGCAATGAAGATTACACCAAAATTGAAACCATCGTTGAAGGTGGTCCGGCCAGCAAATCCGGTCAGGTCAAATCAGGGGATCGTATCATTGGTGTGGCCCAAGACGGCGAACAGATGGTCGATGTCATTGGCTGGCCAAGTAATGAAATTGTCGGTCTGATTCGTGGTAAACGTGGCACGAAAGTCACTTTACGCTTACTCGGTGCGGGTGCTGCCATGGGGCAGGCCCGTAATGTGACTATTACCCGTGACGTGATTCAGGAAGAAGATGCCGGTGTGCGTACACGTGTAGTCGACATTCAGCGCGATGGCAAGAAATATCAATATGGTGTGATCGAAATTCCGTCATTCTACCTGAACTATCGCGCACGCCGTGCCGGTACGGATTATCGTTCGGTATCCGAAGATACCAACAAAGCCTTGAAAGAGTTGGCAGCGAAGAATGTTGCCGGGATTATTGTTGATTTACGCAATAACCCGGGTGGTTCACTGGAAGAAGTGGCACGTATGCTAGGGCAAGTAATCAAGTCTGGCCCAGTGGTGCAGATCCGTGATGGCAATGGTAATGTCAGCGTCTTTGAAGATGATGATGGTGGTGCACAAACTTATGCGGGTCCATTGGCAGTGATGGTGAATCTGGCCTCTGCATCGGCCAGTGAAATTTACTCCGCTGCGATTCAGGATTATGAACGCGGGATTGTGATTGGCAGTACTACCACCGGTAAAGGTACAGCACAAGTACAATTGGATAGTCTGGCGCATGGTCAGGCGACATTGACGCAGCGTAAATTCTACCGTGTGACTGGTGGTAGTACCCAGAATAAAGGGGTCGTTCCGGACATTAAACTGGTCGATATTTATAACGAGGAGTTTGGTGAGCGTAAGGCCAAAAATGCCCTGCAGTGGGATACTATTCCAACGGCACCATTTAAACGCGAAGGTGCAGTACAGAAATACGTTCCTGAATTGGCTAAACTTTCTCAGCAACGGGTCACACTGGATTCTCAGTTCAAGTATTTAGAACAGCGTAAAGCCGTGATGAAGAAAGCTGAAGAAGAGAAACGTCAGGTACTGGACTTGCAACAGCGTAAAGCTGAGTTGATTGCCATGGAGCAAAAAACGCTGGACGCAGAAAACACTCGTCGTGCTGCAACAGGTCTGAAACCTTATCCAAACTGGGAAAGTTATCAGGCTTCACTGGATGCCTTGATTGAAACGCGTGCCAAGATGAAGGCCAAAGAACGTCCGGCTCTGCCTGAAGAAGAAGCGTTTGTGATTGAAGCGGCAAATGTGTTACTGGACTATGCCAAATTACAAGCAAAACCCTAAGTTTTAGCCTCATTGGTCGTTGATAAAAATAGCCTGTTTCGACAGGCTATTTTTTTATTTTGCAAATCTGCACGAAAGAACAAATAAAATTTTGCTATGAAGTGCCATCTGTCTAAATAAAAAGAAAAAAATTGTGATGGTGATCGAATAAATGAGCTAAAAAAATGAAGCTAAATATTTGCTTAAATTTGAAACACTTCTAATATATAAGTTGTATTTTATTTTTCTGTTGAGTCTTATTTTTGAGGCAATTCTCAACTTCAAAAGAAAGAAATATAAATTCTAAATTTTAGTTAAGACTGATGTTGTTGCAGACCAATTGGCTTGCATAGATGGTCAGTCTTGAGATTTTACTGAGCTCAAATTTGACCGGGTGAAAATGGAAATATCAGTGCAGAGCATAATAAAAATGATCACCGCTGGGGAACATTTTATATGATTGATATTCAGCATGATATTGGTCTGCTCATCGGGTCCGTTCTTTCTGCATTGGTTGCTTGCTATCTCATCGCACGGATTAAAAAATTTGCTTCAGGCGCTTTACAGCTAAACTTTAAAACCTTCAATTTAATGCTAACCGCCATGCTATTGGGCCTATTCATATGGTTGATCCATTTTATTGGGCTGACAGCAAGTTTTGTGCTGAATAAATATGAGATGGATTTGGGCCTGATGCTCCTGTCTGTTCTGGTGATATGCACTGCATCTATGTTTATCCTCTGGTTAAGTACCAGAAGTACCAGAAGTACCTGGTCATTTTTCCGGTCAGTTCTCGTATTAGGTGTGATCGCACTCAGCATCTTTGGCATGCACTCTATTAGCATGATGTCATTCAATTTTACTGCCGCCCATATGCAACAGTCACCGGAATTAGTTCAGGCACATGATCAGCTATTTCTGGCCATGATACTGATGAGTGGATTGCTGCTGGTAACGCTGATTTGTATCATCGTGTCCGAACTGCGTGTGGGATTACGCAACCGTCAGCTTGCATGGGCCAATCAACAAATTGAAAATCAGACCATTCAGGACAATCTGACCAAATTACCTAACCGTTTGTATCTGGCTGAATATGCAAATCTGCTGTTTTCAGGTCAGTCCGAACAGCAGCATGAAATTGCTTTTTTATATATCGATCTGGATCGTTTTAAAGCAGTCAATGATGTGTTTGGCCATCTGGTCGGCGATCAGTTGCTGATTCAATTGACCACGCGGATTCATCTGTTATTAGGCCATCATTCCAAGCTGCTCAGAATTGGTGGGGATGAATTTCTGCTGGTACTGGAAAACACATCTGTCGCCAAAGCTGCAAAAATGTCAGAACAGATTCTTGAACTGATTCAGGAAAGTTTCCTGATTGAAGGCAAGAGTATTCATATCTCGGGCAGTATTGGCATTGCCATGTATCCGGAACACGGCAAGAATTTACAGGATCTGCTGGTCAATGCTGATGCCGCCATGCTGAGTTCCAAGTATCAGGGGCGCAATACCTATTCAGTCTTTAATTATTCTACCGACCAGGATGAAAGCAAGAGCCAGAGTACCCTGATTAATGACCTATATAAAGCCGTGGAAGAGCAGCAGTTTGTGCTGTTTTATCAGCCCAAGTTTCGGACCAAAGACCGTAGCTTGTGTGGGGTAGAGGCATTAATTCGCTGGAACCATCCCCAGTTTGGTTTGCTCGGCCCGAATCTGTTTATCAATGCGGCTGAAAAAACCGGACTGATTATTCAAATGGGCTATTGTGCATTGGAGCTGGCCTGTCAGCAGATTCAAAAATGGCAACAGACACATACTGAATTTTTCCCTATCGCGGTCAATTTGTCTGCAGTACAATTTGAGCATAAGCATTTGTTTAGTACTTTAGAAAAGTTATTTGCACAATATAAAATCAGTCCTCAGCATTTAATGATCGAGATTACTGAATCGACTGCCATGCATCATATTGATGTGAGTATGCGCAGCTTTAAGCGCTTAAGACAAATGGGCATCCGTCTAGCCATTGATGATTTTGGTACAGGGCATTCCAGTTTTCTCTATTTAAAGAATTTCGCCGTAGATGAGTTAAAAATTGACCGGGAATTTATCAAAAATCTGGCAGTCGGCTCCAAAGAGGAAATGATTCTGGAAAGCATTATTCAGCTGGCCATAAAACTGGGCTTGGTGGTGACCGCCGAAGGTGTTGAAACAGAAGCGCAAGCAGAAATTTTAACCCGGCTCGGTTGTGAACAGTTACAAGGCTTTTTGCTGGGCTTGCCGGTAGATGAACAACGACTAGAAAACTTACAATTCCGTTAATAGCGCTCTAATTCATTGAGCGTCAGGATAGACAACATGGCTAACGGAACTCCACCCTGAAACTCTGCTACAATATCGCCAATTTTTTTCATATTGATCGAATTTGATCTCGAATGCTGTGCATTGAGCAGTAGGTGTATTTCATGAGCTTTAAGCAAGAACTGGCGGCACAAGTCGCCCAGCGACGTACGTTCGCTATTATTTCCCACCCCGATGCCGGTAAAACCACCATGACAGAAAAATTGCTGTTATGGGGTCAGGCTATTCAGGTGGCCGGGATGGTAAAAAGCCGTAAATCTGACCGGGCCGCAACATCGGACTGGATGGAAATGGAAAAAGAGCGTGGTATCTCGATTACAACCTCAGTGATGCAGTTCCCTTTCAAAGACAAGATGATCAATCTTCTGGACACCCCGGGACATGAAGACTTCTCGGAAGATACCTACCGTACCCTAACCGCGGTAGACTCGGCGCTGATGGTGATTGATGGTGCAAAAGGTGTCGAAGACCGAACCATTAAATTGATGGAAGTGTGTCGTATGCGCGATACCCCGATCATCTCATTCGTCAACAAAATGGACCGTGAAATCCGTGAACCGCTTGAGCTTCTGGATGAAATCGAAAACGTTCTGAAAATTAAATGTGTTCCGATCACCTGGCCGCTCGGTACTGGCCGTGATTTTGCCGGTGTATTCAATTTAATCGAAGAAAAATTCTACGTGTATAAAGCCGGTTTCGGTTCAGTCATTACCGAGATCGAAGTGCGAGATGGTTATGACTATCCTGATCTTCGTGAGAAAGTGGGTGAACTGGCTTGGGCGGCATTTGAAGAATCGCTGGAACTGGTACAAATGGCCAATGAGCCTTTAGATCGTGAAGAATTCCTGGCCGGTCGTCAAACGCCTGTGTTGTTCGGTACAGCCTTGGGTAACTTTGGTGTCGACCATGTTCTGGATGCCTTCAGTCAATATGCACCATCTCCTAAAGCCCATCCGACCCAAGATCGTGTTGTAGAAGCGGATGAAGAAGGCTTTACCGGTTTTGTCTTCAAGATTCAGGCCAATATGGATCCGAAACACCGTGACCGTATTGCCTTCATGCGGATCTGTTCAGGCAAGTATGAAAAAGGCTTGAAGATGAAGCATGTACGTTTGGATAAAGATGTGCGCATCAGCGATGCCTTAACTTTCCTGGCCGGTGATCGTCAGCATCTGGAAGAAGCTTGGCCGGGTGATATTATTGGTCTGCATAACCATGGCACCATCCAGATTGGCGATACATTTACCTCGGGTGAGAAACTTCAGTTTACCGGTATTCCGCACTTTGCGCCGGAAATGTTCCGTCGTGTCCGCTTGAAGGATCCATTAAAATCCAAGCAGTTGCAAAAAGGTCTGAAAGAACTTTCAGAAGAAGGCGCGACCCAGGTATTCATGCCGCAGAATAACAACGACCTGATCGTGGGTGCGGTGGGTGTGCTACAGTTTGAAGTGGTGGCTTACCGTCTGAAAGAAGAATACAAGGTTGATTGTGTTTACGAACCGGTCAGTATCAACACAGTGCGTTGGGTATCTTGTGATGACGAGAAGAAATTCAACGAATTCAAGAAAAAAGCCCATGACCAGTTGTCTGTCGATGGTGGAGGTCATTTGACTTATCTTGCACCAAGCCGGGTGAATTTACAGCTCATGCAAGAACGTTATCCGGACATCGTGTTCCACAATACGCGTGAACACTAAAATTTCAGGCTTCGCAGCTAAAGTTTAAAAATATCAAACAGCTTCTCCGGAAGCTGTTTTATTTTATGCTACATTTAAGCAATTAATAACTCGATAGATATAGCAAAGAGAATGAAGCTCAGCAAGGAAGTCGTCCTCGGTTCTGTGATTGGTTTAAGTCTTGTCCTGAGTGGCTGTGATCAAAGCGAAAAAGAGCCTGTTAATACTCCGCAAAATGAGAAAATGACCGCAGCTCAGCAGACCGCAGATGTTTTGCCTTATCTGAATATTCAAGAGCAGCCGGCTAAAATTGCCTTGCCATTTTGTGAAAATAAAAACTGTATCAATCTGGATATTCAGACCTTGCATACGGTTGATCCATGGATGAACCAATGGATTGAAAAGCAGCAGGCCAAAGTGATTCAGGATCAAATCGGCTTGAAACAGGACATGAATTTACAGCAGGCGATCAATGCCTATGTAAAAAAATCGGATGCGTGGCAGGCGCAGCTCAATCTGAACAAGGCTTATGAGTTATCGCTATATACCCGTATTCCTTACCAACGCAATCAATATGTATTGATGCAGATTGGGGTCGATACCAAACAGGAAAATGTCAGCGTGCATGAGCGCTATTATTTTTTTGTGGCTGATCGTCGCCAGCAGAAAATGCTGACCCCACTGGATATTATCGATCCTAAGCAACAGTTATTAATGGATCAGATTATTCAGCAAGCCTATGAGACATGGCTCAAAGAAAATGATCAGCAAGTGCAGCAGAAAGCGCCGAAAAAACTGTATTGGGGACAAGCTGACTGGTTTTTTGATCAGGAAGGTATTGGTCTGCATTTTCGCAGCCATGAAATTAGCAAAGACGCCAAACAACTGGATATTTATTTAACAAAACAACAAACACAACAGGTCTTGAAAGCTGATATCTATCAGCATATGTTTTAAAGCTCATGATCCTGCAAGCGTACAGGTTCCAAAAAGGTGAATGAATGCCAAAATACAAGAATATCTTTTGTCTATCCATCCTGGCATCAGCGATCTTGCTGAGTGCCTGTCAGCCGAAGAGTAATGAGCCGGAAGAATCAAGTGCTTCCGAGGTGCTACAAGCCGAAGCTGAAGCACTTAAACTCAGCGGCGATACCGAAAAGCTCAAGCTGGCGATTCCAGAATGTGAAGACAAAAGCTGTCCGGAAATTTCGATCGAACGTCTGAACAGTAATCAGAGCTTTATTGATGAATGGATCGACCAGCAGATTCTGCAACAGTTGAAAAATATCCTGTCTCTTGATGCGATTGAACCGGCAAAAGTGAGCGCTGCCAGCGAAGCAGACGTTGCCGCCTCTGAACCCAAAGCTGCTTTAGCAACAGTGGTGACACCAAAACAGCAGCTTGAGCAGCAAACTCAACCTTATATGCAGACTTTCTTGAATCTGGATAAAGAGCTCAAGGCCCTGAGTGCCAGTCATAGTATTAGCCTGATGATTAAGCCCAAGATTCTGCATTCGGGTGATCCTCTAGCGACAGTAGTTTTGAACAGCAGTTATTATCTGGGAGGCGCACACGGGGCATCTGCACAGACTTATTATAATTTTGATCTGGAACAGAAAAAGCTGATCAAGCTGGATGACATTATTGCGGTCAAACAGAAAGCCCAACTGGAAGCGCGTGCTTATGATGCGTTTAAAACCTGGGTGGTAGAGTCCAAGCTGGCCAAAGATGTCGCCGAATATGAACAGGCCTGGAAGTTCAAACTCACCGATAATTTCTATCTGGCTCAACAAGGTCTGGTCTTGCAATATGCCGAATATGAAATTGGGCCATATGTGGTTGGCTTGCCACGTTTAATGATTCCTTATGAGCAGCTACAAGGTGTACTAAAACCCGAATATCTGCCTCAAACTGAAAAAGCTGCCTCTGAGGCACAGCCAGCACCTGTTGCAAAAGCCAAATGACCTTAAAATTGTTTGATACGCATACCCATTTTGATGTTCCCGATTTTGATCCTGATCGGGAACAGTTGGCGTATGCGGCCAAAGCGGCAGGTGTCGAGCATCTGGTTTTAATTGGTTTTTTGCAAAACCGTTTTGCTGATCTGTTAGGAACTCACGACTTTATCAATGACCTGGAAAATGCACCGCAAAGTCATTTAGCACCGGGCTTGCATCCATTTTATATTGAACAGCATCAGACTGATCATTTACAGGAGCTGGAACAGCTGCTTAAAAATGAGCACTGTATTGCCATTGGTGAAATCGGACTGGATACCTTTTTTAAACAGCACAAACAGGCTGAAATTTTCCAGAAACAAAAAGATTTTTTTGCTGCACAGCTTGAACTGGCACAGCAATTCGATAAGCCGGTTTTGCTGCATATCCGTAAATCCCATGCGGAGGTTTTGCAGATTTTAAAACAGCAGCAGTTTAAACAGGGCGGCATTGCGCATGCCTTTGGTGGTGGGGTTGAGGAAGCCAAAGCCTTTATCAAACTGGGATTCAAACTGGGCATCACCGGGCAAATCACCAATCCAAATGCCAAAAAACTGCATCAAGTGGTGCAGTATGTCGGACCGGAACATCTGGTAGTAGAAACTGACTGTCCGGATATGACACCACTCTGTTGTCAAAGCTCGACCGAGCAACGTACCCGAAATACACCTGCAAATTTACCTTATGTGCTGCAAGGACTGGCAAAGAGTCTACATATGCACAAAGAGGAACTGGCTGAACAGCTCTGGCAAAATACTCATCAGGCCCTGCATCTGGCCATTTAAGTTAACGCTCTTAACTCGGTCTTAAATTCCCAGTTCATCATAAATAGAAAAAAAGGTGCATTATGCAATTTCTAAAATGCTCCAGACTTGGCATCATGCCATATACATTTTTTTAGGTGAGATTCACATGGCACAAGGACTTTTGGCGGGTAAGCGCTTCTTGATCGCGGGCATTGCGAGTAAATTATCGATTGCTTTTGGTATTGCTCAAGCATTGCATCGTGAAGGTGCTGAATTGGCTTTTACTTATCCAAATGAAAAGCTGAAAAAGCGGGTAGATGACTTTGCTGAACAGTTTGGTTCGAAACTGGTTTTTCCTTGTGATGTGGCAGTAGATGCTGAAATTGACTATGCATTTGCTGAACTGGCTAAACACTGGGATGGTCTGGACGGCGTAGTGCATTCTATCGGTTTTGCACCGGCACATACGCTAGATGGTGACTTCACCGAGATCACGGATCGTGAAGGCTTTAATATTGCACATGACATCAGTGCTTATAGCTTTATTGCAATGGCACGTGCGGCAAAACCTTTGCTGCAAGTCCGTCAAGGCTGTTTGCTGACATTGACCTATCAAGGTTCTGAGCGTGTAATGCCAAACTATAACGTGATGGGTATGGCCAAAGCCTCTTTAGAAGCAGGCGTACGTTATTTGGCGTCTAGCTTGGGTCAGGAAGGTATTCGTGTGAACGCGATCTCTGCGGGTCCAATCCGTACCTTGGCAGCTTCAGGTATTAAATCATTCCGTAAAATGCTTGACCTGAATGAGAAAGTTGCTCCATTAAAACGTAATGTGACGATTGAAGATGTCGGTAATGCTGCATTGTTCCTGTGCTCGCCATGGGCTAACGGGATTACTGGTGAAATCCTGTATGTTGATGCTGGTTTTAATACTGTTGGTATGAGCGCTGATTTGATGGCGGATGCGGAATAAATCCTATAAGTCCTCTCTCCCTCAGGGAAAGAGTTAGAGAGAGGGGAATGACTTCTTCCTCTGAGTGAGGAAATGATTAAAATCCCCCTCATTCCCCCTTTGATAAAGGGGGAGGCCACTCAAGGCAATAAAAAAGACCGCATAAGCGGTCTTTTTTAGATTTGAAGGATAGCGATTAAGCTTGACCATCCACAGCAGCGGCTTGCGCACGTTGCATATTGGCTTCAAATTCAGCATCGAAGTTGATTGGTGTAAGTAGCAACTGTGGGAAGCTGCCTTTAGTCACCATATCATTCACTGCTTCACGTAGGAACGGGAACAGGATGTTCGGACAGTATGCACCCAGGATATATGGAAGACGCTCTTCTTCAACGCCATCCACCAGGAAAATACCGGCTTGAGTCACATCAACGATAAACGCGGTATCACCTTCGTTGGTTGCTTGAACCACGACTTTCAAAGCTACTTCAAAATGAGTTTCATCAATTTTTTCTGCAGAAGAAGAAAGATTGATGTTTAACTCAGGTTGCCATTGCTTGGTAAAAACTTGCGCCCCAGGAACTTCAAAAGAAATATCTTTGGTGTAAATACGCTCTAATGCCAATTGTGGTTGAGCTTGTTGTTCTTCACTCATTTTTTGATCCTTAATATGAAGTGATAATTTTAGTAAGGTTAAGCCAGCAATTCATCAAGTTTGCCTTCACGCTCTAAAGCATAAAGTTGGTCAAAACCACCGATGAACTGATCATTAATAAAAATTTGTGGCACGGTACGGTGATTGGTACGCTGCATCAATTCAAGACGTACTTCAGGCGCTTCTTGAGACAAGTTAATCTCTTTATATGCCACACCCTTACGTTCCAGTAGCTGTTTTGCACGCACGCAATAAGGACACACTGTCGTCGAGTAAATAGTAACTTCAGCCATGATCAATCTCCTGTTCGTGGATTATTTGCTTTTCACCAAAGGTAAACCTTGAGCTTTCCAGTTGCTGACGCCGCCATCAAGACGGTAGGCATCGGCATGACCAACCTGCTGTAATGCAGTACCAGCCACCTGTCCAAGGTTACAAATGAACACCAAAGGGCGATCAGATGCTTTCAGCTCTTCAACATGTTTTGTAATCTGGCTATATGGAATATTACGGCTGCCGCTGATATGACCTTCACGGAAGTCTTTGGCATCACGTAAATCAATCAGCATGGCATTTTTTGCTTTGACTAAAATTCCCAGCGATTGCGGAGAAATTTTGCGACCGTTACGTTGACCTTCGATAATGAAGAACAAAACCACTAATACCGCGAGTGTTCCAAATAAGAAGGGGTGATTCCCCATAAACTCGAACCAACGTTCCACAATTCACCTAATTACAATTTTAAAATTGCCAAGAGTATAGCTCATAAATATGGTGATCAAAATCACCGCTTCAAGGGCCAAGGGTTAAGAAAATTAATTTTTTTGCTGTGCTTCAGTGATTTCGTCGATTAAACGTAAATAGCTGTCCAGTCGGCGCGGTAAAATTTCACCTGCGGCAGCAGCCTGACGCAAAGCACATTGTTTTTCATGCTTATGGGTACAGTTACGGAACTGACAATGGCCGAGCAGGTTTTCAATTTCAGGAAAGCCGCTTTGTACCTTATCTAAAGTCAGATGCCACAGGCCAAATTCACGAATTCCCGGAGAGTCAATCAGGGCGGCACCTTCACCAAAACCGATCAAGCGCGTTGATGTCGTAGTGTGCTGACCAAGTGCCGAGTTTTCCGAAATAATATTGGTTTTCTGTGCGGCATCCGGCACGATCGCATTAATCAGCGTGCTTTTACCCACACCAGATTGACCGACGAAAGCCACCGTTTCATTTTCCAGACGATTAGACAGTGCAGTCAGGTCGCCATCGGATTGGGTCTGCATCACTTCATAACCGAGATCTTGATATTCTTGCAGCAGAGTCAGAATCGGATCGTTTTCTTTTAACAAATCGGCTTTATTCATCACCAGCAATGCAGGAATATCGGCATCGGCACAGGCCACCAGATAACGGTCGATCAGGCCCGGCGCTGGCTCAGGCAATGGTGCAAACACGATCACAATCAGTGAAATGTTGGCCGCTACCGGTTTAACCTTGTGATAGCGGTCGGGGCGTGTCAATAAGGATTTTCGGGGATGAATCGCGGTGATAATTCCTAAACCGGTATTCGGATCGGCTTGCCATTTGACCCGGTCACCCGTGACCAATAAATCCAGATTGGTTCGAGTATGACAGCGCCAGACGCTGTCCAGTTCAATCTCTTTCCAGAAAGGTTCAGGCTCACCATCGGCGACCACAGGTTTTTCAGGGTGAATGTCAGGGCGAGACAAAGCTTGCACTTCAAGTTGGCGGCCATAATGTTGCACCACTAAACCTTCAAGATCACTGGAGGTATCGAGATCTTCTTGACGTGTTTTCTGTTGTTTCTGAATGCGGCGCTGTTGTTGCTCTGTCAGACGACGCTTACGTATTAAGGCCATTCATATCCTAAAAAAACCGGGTAAATCAGATGGCAAAAATAGCATGAAGCAGCCCCCGAATGACACCCAAGATGTAATTAATTTGCTACTATAGTTGTTTTTAAACCCAATAAGATTGCACATTTATGAGCAGCACCGCTGATACCCGCCTGATTTGGATTGACCTTGAAATGACAGGTCTAGACACAGACAATGATCAAATTATTGAAATTGCAACAATTGTAACCGATGACAATTTGAATATTTTGGCAGAAGGTCCTGTGCTTGCGGTACATCAGCCTACACGTCTGTTAAATGCCATGGATGAGTGGAACACTCGCCAGCATGGCCAGTCTGGTCTGATTGAACGTGTACGTCGCAGTAAACTGACCGCTCAGGATGCCGAACAGCAAACTATTGAATTCCTGAAAAAATGGGTCAATCCAAAATCTTCACCGATGTGTGGTAACTCGATCTGTCAGGATCGCCGTTTCTTGCACCGCCTGATGCCTGAACTGGAGCAGTATTTCCATTACCGTAATCTGGATGTATCTTCAGTGAAAGAACTGGCCAAACGCTGGCGCCCGGAAATCATGAGCGGTCTCAAGAAAAATGCCTCGCATCTGGCGATGGATGACATTCGTGATTCGATTGCGGAATTGAAATACTATCGTGAATATTTTTTCATCATGAATAAAGATTAATTCCGATAGATGAAAAAGAGGCGAAAGCCTCTTTTTTTATTTTACTGAACTGGATTTTTTCTAGTGTAAAACTGCTCCATGCTTTCAAAGCCTACCCACAAGAGTAATAACACAATCAGATGATTCTGTGTTTCATAACGATCGAAAATAACTAAGCCAAATAATCCTAAAGTCATTAAACGAATGAGAATGCTGAGATAATAATTTTTGTTCTTTTGGCTGATCAGAACATAAAAATAAAGCCCGATACAAACAATGTTCAAACCCAAAAGGGTGTTAAATAGCATGACATTCCACTCCTTTTGGCCAAATGACATAGAATTAATTTGTTGATATTTTAATCAATCGCGAGTCGGTTGTCGCTCTCATCCAATCTGAATGTCATTTAAATCGATCAAAAATTTAGTGGCGGTAAAGAAAAGCGGATTTTGCTAAAATGATCCGGTATTTTTATTGCTATAGATGACCTATGACTGACCTGCTTCAAGATGATGAATATGACCGCCGTTTTGCTGGTGTTGCCAAAATTTATGGAGAAGACAGCTTTAACCATTATGAAAAAAGTCATGTGATGGTGATTGGTATCGGTGGTGTCGGTTCATGGGCGGTAGAAGCACTGGCACGTAGCGGTGTGGGCGAGCTGACCTTGGTCGATATGGATGTGGTGGCCGCGTCTAATATTAACCGTCAATTGCCTGCCATGAGTACGACATTAGGTCACGAAAAAATTGAAGTTATGGCCGAGCGTTGCCGTGCAATTAATCCACGGATTAAAATCAATCTAATTGATGATTATCTGACGCCTGAGAATATCAAAGAAATTTTAGCTCCGACACCGGATCTGATTTTAGATTGCATCGATGATGTCAAAGCCAAATTTGCCCTGATGCTACATTGTCGCTTTAACAAGATTCCTTTAATTGTATCGGGCGGGGCAGGTGGCAAACTGGATCCACTGAAAATTCGTGTTGCAGATTTATCTAAAACCGAACAGGACCCGATGCTGGCCAAATTGCGTGCCCAGTTACGTGCTAAAGGCATCTGTAAAAAGCCCAAAGAAAAATTCGGCATTACCTGTGTCTATTCAATTGATAATCCATTCTCCAGTGCCGATGTCTGCGCCAGTGCCGGCTTGCGCTGTGGGGGGTATGGCTCTGCCGTGGTGGTGACTTCGAGCTTTGCCATGGTTGCCGTGGCAGAAGGTTTGAAAAAGCTCGATAGTAAAAGAGCAAAAGCCTGATTTAAAAAATAAAAAGCACAATCTATGTGCTTTTTTTAAACTGGCGTTTAGAATGAAAGGATTCATTCGCAGAACAAAAATAATGTTTTGGAGCAGCTATGTGGTTCTTGCTGGTACTGATTTTGGGGATAGGGGCGTTAGCGATCTGGATGTGGAAACGTCCCGATCCGGTGAAACGTGATCAGGCGAAGGCTGTACAACATGATTTATGGATTGAGCAGATTGATGCTCAACTGAAACATGCAGCACGTTTGAGTTCAGATCCAGAACATCCGAATTATGAACGTGCCTATCAGATTTATCAGGGGCTGGCCCAGCAACAGGAAATTCCACAAGCTTATGTAGGCATGGGCCTGATGCATCTGCAAGGTCTGGGACATGAGCAGAATACCGAAAAGGCGATTAGTTATCTAGAAAAAGCCTTTCGTCTGGGCAGTGATGATGCAGCCTATCATTTGGGGCAGATTCATGAAGGGGAGGCGTATCAACAGGCTGACCCGGAAAAAGCTTTGTATTGGTACCGACATGCGGTAGCACGTGGCAATCTGGATGCCCAGTACCGCATCACTGAACTTTCTTCGACCGAAGACCATCAAAATGAGACCGCTGCAGAGACACAGCGTCTGGCCTTGTTAATACAAAATGCCGGGCAGGGTCATGCCAATTCGCAGTATCAGCTGGCTCAATATTATTTAACAGATTCAGCGACCCAGGATTTAGTGCAAGGAATTCATTATCTGTTTCTGGCGGCGCAACAAGATCATTTGGCTGCCAATCAGCAGATTGCGAACTCTTATGCGCGTGGCCAGATTCTGCCTCAAGACCTGAAGCAATCGCTGCAATTTATTAAACGCTGTATCAGTCTCGGTGACCAGAAAGGTCTCTATGATTATTATGCCGGTGTGCTACAGGGCCGTATCGATACCGACCAGCGTCAGCGCGTGTTCCAGCATTTATTACAGCAGTCCAAAGAACACGCCGATGCACACGCTAAGACCTTAATCGGGCTGGCCTATTTTCATGGCTGGTATGTTGATAAAAATGAAACCATGGCATTTCGTTACTGGGCGGAAGCGGCCAACAGTCAGCATGCGCCTGCCTTATGTATGATTGCTGCGCTGTATTTTGAACAGCACCTGGTGGCCAACGAACCGCAAAAAGCATTTGAGTTATATCAGGCTGCCTATCAGCTTAGTCCTGACGATGTGTCTGCACGGATGGGGCTGGCACTGTGTTATTTAAATGGTGTCGGTACAGTAAAAGACATTGCCAAAGCCACACAAATGATTCAGAACGCGGCACAGCAGTATTGGCAGATTGAAGCTCAATCTGAAGCGGATTTAATTTATAGCGTTGGCCGGTTTTATAGTCTGGTTGAATACCCTTTACCGACACGCGACAAAGCTATCCAGTACCTGAATCAGGCGGTTGCAAAAGGTTCGAAAGAGGCGGCATGGTTCCTGTACCAAGCTCTGTCAGGCATTTATCCTGTGTTTATCAATAATGCAGAGCTGGCCAATCGCTATCTGCATCAGGCTGCGCAATTGGGTCATGCCCAGGCACAAGCAGAATTGGGCTTGAAGTATCTTCAAGGGCAACAGATTGCGCAGGATATTGCCTTAGGCTTGAGCTATCTGCAAAAAGCAGCCGCTCAGCAGAATGGTGTGGCGCTAAATGCTCTGGGTGAATCCTATGAGCAAGGTCAAGGTGTTGAGAGTAATATTGAGCAAGCCGTACAGTATTATCAGCAGGCGGCAGCGCAGGTGAATGCAGATGCCTATAGTCATCTTGGACGTTTATATACCAAAGGCATTGGCGTGGCGCGTGATATCGGGATTGCACGGGACTGGCTGGAAAAAGGCAGTTTGCTCGGACATGAGCGATCGATTGAATTATTGAAAAATGTGAATGCATATTTGCAAATGAAATAAACTGACCCAAATAATATGAACTAAAAAACCGCTGTCTGTCAGCGGTTTTTTATGGATTAAGCTTTGTTAAGGCAATTCACGGATAGGACTACCACCCAATGCCTGCATCAAGGTGACATAGGCATTGTACTGGTTCTGTCGGGTTTGCACCAAAGACAGTCGTGCATTGCGCGTAGTTTCCTGTGCATCCAGCAGGTTCTTTAAAGCGACTGCACCATTACGATAACGCACTTCAGTCAAGCGTTCAGTTCTTTCGGCCAACTCAACATTGCGTTGCTGCAAAGCCACCTGCTTAGTGAGCTCAGTCCGATTCGACAAGGCATTTTCCACATCGGCAAAGGCTTCATACATGGTCTGGCGATACTGGATAATGGCTTTTTCATATTCCAGCTCATTGACTTGTAGATCACGTTTCATGTCATTCCATTGCAGGAAAGGCAAAGTCAGACCAGCACCTAAAGTTGCAATCGGATTTTTCAGGGCATTCGAGAGGGAAGTACTGCTGCCAATACCGGTGGTCAGATTACCGGTCAAACTAATGGATGGATAGTAGCTGGCTTTGTTGGCATCTTTATTGGCTAGTGCCTTACGCAAGCGCAGTTCAGTCGCTCGAAGGTCAGGGCGACGTGACAACAAACTCGCCGGTAAGTCAGCCTGAATACTCGGCAATTGAATATTCGGTAAACGGCTTGGCTCTTGAATCGCGAGCTGTTGAACCGGCATGTGCAGCAATACCGCGAGTCCGGTACGTGTTTCCACACGTTGCTGTTCAATCTGGCTTAAAGTCGCCTGTTGACTTTGAATTGCCTGTTCCGCCTGGGTTAAATCCAGACCGGATACTGCGCCGGCACGATATTGCACCCGCACCAGATCATAGGTTTTTTGCGCGGTCGCCAGATTTTGCTGTACCACACTATAACGTTCATTCAGATAAGCCAGTTGCCAGTACAATTGTGCCGTGGTGCCAATCAGGCTTTGTGCGGTTGCCTGCAAGTCTTCTTCAGAGGCCAGTGCTTCCCAGCGTGCCGCTTCAGTCTGATTGGCCAGTTTGCCAAACAGATCCAGTTCATAGCTTAAACCCGGATAATTAATCCCAAAACTCGATGAACTATCACCATCTTCTAAATCAAAACTTCTACGTGTTGTCAGTCCGGCATCACCGACACGAACGCCTTGCTGACTTTGAGCTTGTCTGGCTTGAATACGGGCCTGTTGTAAACTGATGCCGGCCACTGCCAGATCGGTATTCTGCGCCAATACTTCATTCACCAAATTATTTAATTGCGGATCTTTAAATAAAGTCCACCATTGATCTGCCAAAATATCGGCATGAATCTGCTGACTAAGCACCTTATTGTTTTGAAAGCTACCCGGCATATTGATCGCAGGCTGTTGATAGGGGGTTTTCACCACTGCGGCACAACCGACCAGCGAGCTTCCCAGCAACAGGGCACTGGCAAGCTTGGTTAAATTCATTTGCATATCAGATTCCTTATTCGCGAGAGAGCGCATCGACTGGATTCAGACGAGCAGCGTTACGTGCCGGGATAAAGCCAAACACAATCCCGATCAGGCTTGAGCAGACAAAGGCCGCTACAATCGAAGTGGTTGAATACGCCATCTGGAAAGTACCGCCGGCAAAATGGGTAATTAATTGGCCAATCCCGAGAGAAAGCAGCACACCCAAAATACCACCCAAGATACAGACCAGAACGGCTTCAATCAGGAATTGCTGCAAAATATCACTTTGACGGGCACCCACTGCCATACGCACACCAATTTCCTGAGTACGTTCGGTTACCGATACCAGCATGATATTCATTACGCCAATCCCGCCGACCACCAGTGAAATTACCGCAATTGCTGAAATCAGCAGAGTCATGGTCGCCGTGGTTTGCTGAATGGTTTCACGAATACTGTCGGCATTCTGGGTAAACACATCCTGCGCGCCATGTCGCTGTACCAGCAAATTCAAAATCGCATTTTCAGCCGCCGCACTTGGGTATTCATCCTTAATCCGCACAATGATGCTACGCACATTGGATTGCCCCAGCATACGGCTCATGACGGTGGAATACGGCAGATAGACATTCAGGCTGTCATTATTGCCCATCATGCCTTTTTGCGCGTCAATCACCCCGATAATCCGGCTCGGTACGCTCCCGAGTAAAATCACCTGACCCACCGGATTGGTGCCATCCTTAAAGAAGGTGTTTTTGGTATTGGTGTCAATGACGACATCTTGCGCCTGTTGCATGACGCTACTGCGGTCAAAAGGCTGACCGGACTGGAAAGTCATGCCACGCACGTAGAAGAAATCTTCACTGACGCCGTTGACCGTAGTTGAAGCTTCGATTTCTTTATAACGGCCGGTGACACTGCTATTCACCGATGGGCTGACGCCATCGACATACGGTTGTTCAGCTAGCGCATCGGCATCGGCCGGAATCAGGGTTTTGGACTGTGAAGATCTGGAATTATCCCCAAAGCCTCGACCCTGAAATACGGTAATGGTATTGGTCCCCAGACTGCTGATATTTTCCAGAATCTGCTTTTGTGAGCCATTACCGAGTGCCACCACCGAGACCACCGAAGCAATACCGATAATGATTCCGAGCATGGTGAGGAAAGTCCGCATGCGATGTGCATTCATGGCCAGCAAGGCCATCCGGAAGGCTTCACCCAGACGGTCAACTGCAGAACGCCATGAAGAAATCTTCTTTTGTTCACTGCGGATCAGCGGCTGTTTTTCCAGATGCTCTTCGACTTCAGGAACATTGGGCTGGTCGGAAATGATATTACCGTCTGAAATCTCGATAATCCGGGTCGCATTTTTCGCTACATTATGATCATGCGTGACCAGAATGATGGTATGACCTTTGGCATTCAGTTCACGCAAAATACGCATCACTTCAATACCGCTGTTCTTGTCCAATGCACCTGTCGGTTCATCGGCCAGAATCACGTCACCGCCATTCATTAGCGCACGGGCAATCGAAACCCGTTGCTGCTGACCACCAGAGAGCTGGCTCGGACGGTTCTGGGTTTTTTCACCCAGACCGAGATCAGTCAGAATCTTGACGGCTCGCGCATGCCGTTCAGATGAATCCGCACCGGCATAAATCGCAGGGACTTCGACATTGCCTGCTGCATTTAAATCGCCCAGCAGATGATAACGCTGAAAAATAAAGCCGAAATATTCACGGCGTAATTGCGCCAGTTCATCCGCTTCCAGTTCCCGGGTTTCACGGCCTTTGACCTTGTAGCTACCCGTGGTCGGTTTGTCCAGACAACCCAGAATGTTCATCAGGGTCGATTTACCGGAACCGGACTGACCGACAATCGCCACCAGTTCACCCGGATAAATCTCTAGATTCACCCCTTTTAAAATCTGGACCGTGCTTTCACCCGCAGGGAATTCACGAACCAGATTTTTCACCTCGAGGAGAGGCTGTTGTTGTGAATTCATGCTTACATTCTCATTGGGCCACGGCTATTGCCACCGCGTTTTGCTGCATCATTGGAGGTGTCAGAACCATCGGCAATCACCACCTGATCACCACGTTTTAAACCTTTCAGCACTTGCGCAGTCGCGCGGTTATTCAAACCGATTAATACAGGGGTTGGTTTTGCAGTACCATCGGCTTGCAAGACACGAACCATGCCACGTTGTGCTTTACCTTGCTCAATCAATGCAAGTTCTGCTTCAGACAGGTTTAGACGCGCTGGACGTTCACCGGCAGGGCGATTGCCTTGAGCCGATTCAGCTTCAGGACGTGATGCCGGACTGCCTTCACCGCGAGAACCCTCACCACGCGCTTCACCACGATTGGCACGTGGCGGACGGTTTGAACCTTGAATGGCCGCAGCAGGAATGGTCAGCACATTTTTGGCTTCATCCAGTACGATATAAACTTGTGCAGTCATATCAATACGTAATTTTCCATCTTCATTCGGTACATCGAACAATGCGTTGTAATACACCGCAGAACTTGACGATGAGCTTGAGGTATTGCTATCGGTATTAATTGAATTGGGTGCAGGCTCAACCTGACGTAGTTTGGCGTAAATCTTTTTCTCATTATTGCCTAACGTAGTGAAATAAACCGTCTGACCTTCTTCAACTTTCATGACATCCGCTTCAGAAATTTCAGCTTTAATGGTCATGGTGTCGAGTTTGGCCAGTTTAACAATGGTCGGCGCACTCTGGTTGGCATTCACGGTTTGACCTTCTTCAGTCACAATCGCCACAATCGTGCCATCCATCGGGGCTACAATCTGGGTATAGCCAAGATCTTCTTTGGCAGTCGCCAGCGTCAAACGCGACTGTTCAATCTGTGCATTGATAGCGGTGATATCCGCTTGCGCCGTTTTATAGTTCGCAAATGCCGATTCCAGCTCTGAGCGAGAAGTGGCATCCTGTGCATACATGGCTTTCTGACGGTTGTATTCAGCTTCAACTTTGGCCAAATTCGCCTGTCTTACTGCAAGTTGTGCCATCTGATTTTTAATGCTGGCTTCAGCGGTTTTTAAATCATTTTCCTGACGAACGGAGTCAATCCGCGCAATCAGCTGACCTTGCTTGACCTGATCGCCCAGTTCTACATACATTTTTCTGACCTGACCCGAAACCTGCGCCCCCACGCTGACCATCTTGGTCGCTTCCAGAATACCAGTCGCCAGTACAGAGCTTTCGATATCGCCTTGGGTGACTTCAGCCGTAATATATTGCGGAGGCTGTTCTTTGGGTTTGAGGAAGTACCACCCCGCAGCGATGAGCGCAATGGCAATCACGGCGGCCATAATCAATTTCGTCGGTTTTATTTTTGGCATGATCAATATCGGTTCAAAATCAGAGAATTGTGAACGATTATAAAAGCGAAATTAGGATAAATCGTGTATTTTTTTAAACTAATAGGAATGATTATTATTTTATTTTTCGAATTTTGACAAAGACTTAGTGAAATAGGGGCTTGCCACAGATACTGGAAATCGCCTGTAGTACCAAATGCTCCGGATTTTCATGTCCGAGTCCTTTAATTGAGGCATCAATTCTTAATAATAACCGCGGCCAGGCCAGAAAAGTCTGTGGGCTGAGACGGCGCAAGGCTTGTTGATATAACCCGACTTTGGTTTTCCAGATCCCGATTTGCAAGGCATTTTGCGGTTGTTCAAACAGCTGCATCAACAGACGCATTTCCTTGCTGAGACTCCATAAAATCAGGCTCATCGGTTCACCTGAAACGACTAGATACTGAAAAATTTTGATCGACTGGGAAAGATTACCTTGTAGCAGGGCATCGCTCAAATCATAGGTGCTATAACGTGACTGATCTTGTAAACATGCATATAAATGATCAACCTGAATGATATCGACTTCAGCAAAGGTATCGCTAACCCGCATCAGGCTGTTCTTTGCTGCAAGCAGGTTGTGCTCATGATGTTGTTCCAGCCATTGCCAGGCATCATTGGCTAAACGAATGCCGAGTTTTTCAGCTTCAATACCCAGAATCTGCTGCCGGTCTTTTGGATAATTGGCCACCAGCGAAACATTCACACCATTGGCATCAATCAGCTGAAAGAAACTGGATTTCAGGCTATTACTATCCTGTTTGGGCATCACCACCAACAGCAGGTTTTGTTCATTATGCTGCAAATAGTTTTTCAGTAACTTGATTGCGCTGGCATCCGGTTTGATATTGCCATGTACTTCAATCGCCAACTGGGTTGAAAACAGCGACAAGCTGTTCAAGGCATTAAAGACGGTTTTCCAGTCGGCGACCGAACTAATGTCATAGCGTTGACGTTCAATGTCCTGCTTTTGCCAGCTGGCCCGAAAGGCATCAATTAAATTCTGTTCCAGCAAAGGCTCTTGACCATGCAAGACCCAAGCACCGCGAGCTTCATCGACACGTTTCAGGGCTTGCAGATAATCAAGTTTCATAAAGAGGTCTTATTGAGCAGGTTGCGCTGAGGTATTTTGTTTGGCTAAGGGTAAGCGGTTCGATGAAATCTGACGCGCGATCTGCTGCGCCACATCATCAATAATGACCTGATTCAGATATTTTTGTTCCTGGTCATCGGTGTTGACCGTTTCAATATCATATTGATACGTACGTGTTGCCACGACAGTGCGTGGTTCAGTGATCGGATTGCCTTGTGCATCTTCAATCCGGAAAGTCACGTTTAAACGTAACAAGGTTTCAACTAGTTTACCGTTCAGTTCCAGACGGCGAGGGGTGTAATCCAGGACACGTAACACATAAGCATTGGGTGCATTACTCAGCTGTACGCCTGCAGCACCGAGGTAAACTGCCAGTTTTTCTTGCAGTTCTTCAGTATTGGGCGGTAAAGACAGGCTCATGACAGAGTAAGCAACAGGTGCGGAGCTCGGATTGGTTCCTTTCAGATGAAAACCACAGCCGACTAAGCCTGCACTCAGACCACAAGTTAAAACAATTGCTGCTAAACGTTTGCCCAAATGCATGTGTTGCCCTCTATGCTTCCCGAAAGGGAATATTTGAAATCCTGAACTGGATTGTAAAGTCAAAGCCCGTTGGCTGGCAACGGGCTTTGTTTGGGAATTTTGAAATCCTTCATAAAGTTCCTTCTCCCTTTGGGAGAAGGTTAGGATGAGGGTTTATATATTTACCTCTCCCTAACCCTCTCCTGAAAGGAGAGGGAATGTAAGGACTTAAACCACCAAATTCACTAATTTATTCGGTACCACAATTTCTTTCTTGGTTGGGCCAGTCAAGAATTGTTGAACTTCAGGCAATGCTTTGGCTTGAGCCAAAATATCATCTTTAGAAGCATCGACTGATACTTCTAACTTACCACGGAGTTTACCGTTGACTTGAACCACAATCGTTTGTGTATTACGTGTCAGCGCAGATTCATCTACCGTAGGGAATAAAGTTGAATTCAATTCAATGCCAAATTCGGCCAATAAAGTCTGGCTTAAATGCGGTGCAAATGGTGCAAGTAAAGTTAACAGCGTGGTAATCGATTCACGTGCAACCGCCACGTCATTGTCATCTTGGGCTTCAAATTTGTTGTTCGCGTTTAGAAGTTCCATCAATGCAGCAATGGCAGTGTTAAATGCATGACGACGCTCGATGTCATCACCCACTTTTTGGATGGTTTCGTGTGTTTTACGACGCAAGTCTTGCGCAGCAGTAGACAGCGCAGCTTTATCGAATTCAGTTGCTGCATTGCCTTGCTCAAGGAAGCCAGTCGCCAAACGCCATACACGTTTCAAGAAGCGGTTTGCACCTTCAACACCAGCATCAGACCATTCAAGAGATTGATCAGGTGGTGCAGCAAACATCATGAATACACGTGCCGTATCTGCGCCGTACTGGTCAATAATCGATTGTGGGTCGATACCGTTATTTTTCGATTTCGACATTTTTTCCTGACCACCAACCACAACTTCCTGGCCATCTTCTTTATATTTTGCAGAAAGCACACGGCCTTTTTCGTCTTTTTCAAGTTCGATATCTGCCGGGTTAAACCAGGTTTTCTTGCCAGATTCAGCCTCACGATAGAAGGTATCTGCAAGCACCATCCCTTGCGTTAACAAGTTAGTGAATGGTTCATTGCCTTGTACCACGCCTTCATCACGCATCAATTTGTGGAAGAAGCGTGCATAAAGCAAATGCAGAATCGCGTGTTCAACACCACCGATGTATTGGTTGACAGGTAACCAAGTTTGACCCGCTTCAGGTTTTACCATGCCATCAGTAAAGTCTGGAGATGCATAACGTGCATAGTACCAAGATGATTCCACGAAGGTATCTAGCGTATCTGTTTCACGACGAGCATCGCCACCACAGCTTGGGCATGACGTTTCGTAGAATTCAGGCATTTTGTTCAACGGGTTACCTGAACCATCTGGAACAACGTCAGTCGGAAGAACCACAGGAAGCTGCTCTTCAGGTACTGGCACTTGACCACATGATGGACAGTTAATCATTGGAATTGGACAACCCCAATAACGCTGACGGGAAACACCCCAGTCACGTAAACGGAATTGAACCTTAGAACTTGCCAGGCCTGTTGGTTCTAATTTGGCAAGGAATGCATCGTATGCACCCTGGAAATCTAGACCGTCAAATTCGCCTGAATTAACCAGTTTACCTTCTTTAGAACCATACCATTCTTGCCACTCTGTCTCAGAGAACTCAGCATCATCTGCGCCTTTGGCATCAATCACTTGCTTGATGGTCAAACTATATTTATTGGCAAATTCGAAGTCACGTTCATCATGTGAAGGCACTGCCATCACCGCACCTGAACCGTAAGACATCAATACATAGTTCGCGATCCAAACAGGAACTTCTTCACCTGTGACAGGGTGTTTTACAGAAAGACCGGTTGCCATGCCTTTCTTCTCGGCAGTCGCAAGATCCGCTTCTGCCACAGAACCCATACGGCATTCTTCAATGAATGCACCCAATTCTGGGTTTGTTTCAGCCGCTTTCAGCGCCATCGGGTGTTCTGCTGCAACTGCAACATACGTTACGCCCATCAGCGTGTCGGCACGTGTGGTGAAGACTGTTAAACCATCTGCATAAACTTCTGGATTCGCTGAAGGGAAGGTGATTTCCATCCCTTGTGAGCGGCCAATCCAGTTACGTTGCATGGTCAATACTTGTTGTGGCCAACCGTCTTTAAGCGTGTCTAAATCGTCCAGTAACTCTTGCGCATAATCAGTGATGCGGAAGTAGTACATTGGAATATCACGTTTTTCTACCAATGCACCTGAACGCCAGCCGCGACCATTTTCAACCTGTTCGTTGGCAAGAACAGTCTGATCGACCGGATCCCAGTTCACTGTAGAAAGTTTACGGTAGATCAAACCTTTTTTATAAAGCTGAACGAATAACCATTGTTCCCAGCGGTAGTATTCTGGTGTGCAGGTTGCGAATTCGCGATCCCAATCCACTGCAAGACCTAACTTTTTCAACTGATTACGCATGTAATCAATGTTTTCAAAGGTCCATTTTGCAGGAGCAACTTGATGCGCAATCGCTGCATTTTCAGCAGGCAGACCAAAAGCATCCCAACCCATCGGTTGCAGGACAGTTTCACCTTTTAAGCGATGGAAACGGCTGATCACGTCACCAATCGTATAGTTACGCACATGACCCATATGTAGCTTGCCACTTGGGTAAGGGAACATCGAGAGAATATAACGACGTGGACCTTCTACAGTGTCGGCAACTTTAAAGGCTTTGCGAGATTCCCAATCCTGTTGGACTTGAGGCTCAATCGCACTGGCTTGATATTCGGAATCAATGTGAGTAGTCATAAACGTATCAGTGAATTACGGTGAAAAAAGTCTGTTGCACAGCATAGCGCAAAATGTACCTAAAAGTGAATTTTGCGCCGGCATTTCCCGAAGAAAAAACACGCTGTTCTATATAGAGGTGTCTTATAAAGCAACTGCACGATTTTTAGATTGCTGCAAGGCTTCGTTGGCTTCACGTTGTTGCTGGTCCTGATTCGCAGGAACTTGAGGGGCTTGTTGCTGTTGTTCTTGAGGTGTGTTCTCGGTTTGAACTTCAGTTTCAGTCGTTCTAGATGATGCTGGTGCTGAATTTTTCCAGCCATAGGTATCCACTGTGGTGGCTTTTTTCGCAGATTTCGGTGGTGGCGTCTTGGTATAATGCGTGACACCTTTCGCATCGACCCATTTATGATACTGGATCGCGGAAGCGCTGGTGCTACAGATGCTCAAAACAACTGCGCAACTCAAACTGAAGGCGGTTAAAAAAGATATTTTCATTGTTCTTGGGCCTCGTCTTTCTAGGCGTAATATACTGCAATTATTGTAATAATTTTTTAGTAAAAATGATGGATTTTTATCTGTTTTATTCACTATTAATTAAAAAAACCAGTACAAGCTTGAATTTAAATAATCATTAACAAATTTTCATATTCAAAATTTATTAATAAGCAGTTTACTTTGATTTAATAAAAATTCATTCATTTTTTTTATATAAGACATATTAAAAATTTATAAAAATAAACTATTAAGTATATGAATTATATTAAATTAATTGAGGTTGTAGGAAGGTGGGGAATGGCTGCAAGCAGTAATTGCTGTTAAAAACAGCAAATTTGAATGCTATAAGTACAGATTGCCTGTTTTTTAAACTTGACTTTAAAGCCTGAAAACACAAGAATGCTGCAATAGTTTTATATGCCTTAGATCGATCACCCTTCGACTAAGAGTCATTTCATGCAGTGGGCGATTTCTCTAGCCGAGAAATTGAACAAAGCTAAGCAAAATATGTTTATCCCAACATGTTTTAGGTCTCGTATTGCTCGAACAGCGAAGAGATCAGATTTTTTTCCTATTGCTATGAAAACTATGAAATTTGTGTGCTATAACAGTGCAGACAGTTAACAAATGAAACACTGCAAATGCCTTCCATTTGTGCAGTGAATAATATTAGGGTGAATCACGTTGGAACTTCTATCTGGTGGTGAAATGCTTGTTCGCGCATTAGCGGACGAAGGCGTTGAACATGTTTTTGGATACCCAGGCGGCGCAGTTCTTCATATTTATGATGCGCTATTTCAACAAGACAGAATCAATCATTATCTCGTACGTCACGAACAGGCTGCTGGTCACATGGCCGATGCTTACTCACGCGTGACAGGCAAGACCGGTGTTGTGCTGGTGACTTCAGGTCCGGGCGCAACCAACACGGTGACCCCAATTGCAACGGCCTATATGGACTCAATCCCGATGGTGATTTTGTCAGGTCAGGTTGCGAGTCATCTGATTGGTGAAGATGCATTTCAGGAAACCGATATGGTCGGTATTTCACGTCCTATCGTGAAACATAGCTTCCAGGTGCGTCATGCCAGCGAAATTCCTGCGATTATCAAGAAAGCCTTCTATATTGCGTCTTCAGGTCGTCCAGGTCCTGTAGTGATTGATATTCCAAAGGATGCGACCAATCCTGCAGAGAAATTTGCTTACGAATACCCAGAAAAAGTGAAGATGCGTTCGTATCAGCCACCGTTCCGTGGTCACTCAGGTCAAATTCGTAAAGCGATTGAAGAACTGATCCATGCTAAACGCCCAGTTATTTACTCAGGCGGTGGTGTGGTTCAAGGCAATGCTTCAGCACAATTGACAGAGCTTGCGCATCTATTGGGTTATCCAGTGACCAATACCTTGATGGGTCTTGGCGCATTCCCGGGTGATGATGAACAGTTCATCGGTATGTTGGGTATGCACGGTACTTATGAAGCTAACATGACCATGCACAATGCAGATGTAATTCTGTGTGTGGGTGCGCGTTTCGATGACCGTGTGACCAACAATCCTGCAAAATTCTGTCCAAATGCTAAAGTCATTCATATAGATATCGACCCAGCGACAATCTCAAAAACCATTATGGCGCACATTCCAATTGTCGGTGCTGTAGAGCCTGTACTGAATGAGATGTTGAACCAGTTGAAACAGCTTAATGTTTCTAAGCCAAATCCTGAAGCGATTGCGGCATGGTGGAAACAGATCAATGAATGGCGCAAGGTTCATGGCGGTCGTTTTGAAGCGGGTGTTGATGGCGTGATGAAGCCACAACAAGTGGTTCAGGCATTGGATAAAGTGACCAATGGCGAAGCGATCATTACTTCTGATGTCGGTCAGCATCAGATGTTTGGTGCGATGTATTACAAATACAAACGTCCACGTCAATGGATCAACTCAGGTGGTCTAGGCACCATGGGTGTAGGCTTGCCGTATGCAATGGCTGCGAAGCTTGCATACCCGGAACAGCAAGTGGTGTGTATCACCGGTGAAGCATCGATTCAGATGTGTATCCAGGAACTGTCGACCTGTAAGCAATATGGCCTGAATGTAAAAATCCTGTGCCTGAATAACCAGTCTTTAGGGATGGTGAAGCAGTGGCAAGATATGAACTATGAAGGACGTCATTCAAGTTCTTATGTAGATTCATTGCCTGATTTTGCCAAACTGATGGAAGCCTATGGTCATGTCGGTATTCAGATTAATCATGCCGATGAGCTAGAGTCGAAGCTTGCAGAAGCGATGGCGATTAACGACAAGTGCGTATTTATTAACGTTATGGTAGATCGTACCGAGCACGTTTATCCGATGTTGATTGCGGGTCAGTCGATGCAGGATATGTGGTTGGCGAAAGGGGAGCGCACGAAATGAGACATATTATCTCTGTACTCGTAGAAAACGAATCAGGCGCGCTTTCCCGTTTAGTGGGTTTGTTTTCACAGCGTGGCTACAATATCGAAACATTGAATGTTGCTCCGACTGAAGATCCAACGCTTTCACGTTTGACATTGACCACCTATGGCGATGATCACAAGATTGAGCAGATCACCAAACAGCTTAACAAGCTGGTTGAGGTGGTTAAAGTGGTGGACCTGTCTGAAGGTGCACATATTGAGCGTGAATTGATGCTGATTAAAGTCAAAGCATTGGGTTCATCGCGTGACGAAATCAAACGTACGGCAGATATTTTCCGTGGTCAGATTGTCGATGTAACACCAACGACCTATACCATTCAAATCGCAGGGACTACTGAAAAAGTGGATGCGTTTATTGATGCACTTGCAGAACACACGATTTTAGAAGTGGTTCGTTCAGGTGTATCAGGTATCGCACGCGGCGAAAAAGTACTCACCATCTAAATTTTAAGTATTTCCTCATCTGAATAAGAAGAGGGGGTCAGGCAATGTAAATTTAAGGGTCATTGCCTGATTTAACGGACAAACAAGCATTTAAGCGGAGACAGCAATGCAAATTTTTTACGATAAAGACTGTGACTTATCTATCATCCAATCTAAGAAAGTAGCGATCATTGGTTACGGTTCACAAGGCCACGCGCATGCGCTTAACCTGAAAGATTCTGGTGTTGACGTAACTGTAGGTTTACGTGCGAACTCTGCTTCTTGGAAGAAAGCTGAAAATTCAGGTCTTAAAGTTGCTGAAGTTCCTGCTGCTGTAGCACAAGCTGACGTAGTGATGATTTTGACGCCAGATGAGTTCCAATCTCAACTTTACCGTGACGTAATTGAGCCAAACATCAAGCAAGGCGCTACTTTAGCATTTGCTCATGGTTTCTCGATTCTTTATAACCAAGTTGTTCCACGTGCTGACTTAGACGTAATCATGGTTGCACCTAAAGCTCCTGGTCACACCGTACGTTCTGAATACCAACGTGGTTCAGGTGTTCCTGACCTTATCGCGATTCACCAAGATGCTTCTGGTAATGCGCGTAACGTTGCTCTTTCTTACGCTTCAGGCGTAGGTGGCGGCCGTACAGGTATTATCGAAACTTCATTCCGTGAAGAAACTGAAACTGACCTATTCGGTGAGCAAGCAGTTCTTTGTGGTGGTGCAGTTGAATTGGTTAAAATGGGCTTCGAAACTCTTGTTGAAGCTGGTTATGCGCCTGAAATGGCATACTTCGAATGTCTACACGAACTTAAATTGATCGTTGACTTAATGTTCGAAGGCGGTATCGCGGACATGAACTACTCAGTATCGAACAACGCTGAATACGGCGAATATGTAACGGGTACTGAAGTAATCAACGAACAGTCTCGTGAAGCAATGCGTAATGCACTTAAACGTATTCAATCTGGTGAATACGCGAAGATGTTCATTCAAGAAGGTGCGTTGAACTACCCATCTATGACTGCCCGTCGTCGTCAAAATGCGGCGCACGGTATCGAAGTTACTGGTAACAAGTTACGTGCGATGATGCCTTGGATTCAAGCGAACAAAATTGTAGATAAAGAAAAGAACTAAGGTTTCGTGCCTTAAAAAGAGGAAAGCAGCGCTTGCCTCTTTTTTCGTACCTTGGATCCAAGCAAACAAAATCGTTGATAAAGAGAAAAACTAATTTCTCGAATTATTTGATTTGAATGCGAAAACCCACTCTATTTGAGTGGGTTTTTTATTTCTATGTTTACGTGCCTTAAAAATGGGAAAACAGTACTTTTCCATTTTTTCATACCTTAGATTCAAACAAATAAATTCTCTAGTTGGTTGATTTTCATGCTATAAAAACCTTGCCAACGCGGGGGGGTATAGGGGGAAATAATGAAAAAAGTATTATCTGACGAACAAAAAAGAAAATTGAGAATCTTAGAACCTCGATTAGAGAGAGCGATTTTAGAGAAAAATTTAAAATTTGCTAAAGAGATAGTGGTAGATCTCCAGTCATTATTAAGACCCACACAGCATTTTGTTAGATTAGTTCAATCAAAAAATAAATTATGTGAGTTAGCAATTGAATTAGGGCAGTTTGACTCAATTTTAAAAATTTTAGAGTCCAATATTCAGGTATTAAAACCTAAAACAAGAATTTATATTGAAACAATATCATTGTTGGCAATCTACCATTTACGTCTAAAGGAAGTTGATAAGGCTAAAAAATATATTAAAGAGGTTCTGGAAAATCATATGGTTATCAAGACAGAACGAACTCGAAAAATTTTTCATAGTGAAATCATTGATCGATTTAATCAAGAAGTGGCAATTGCGACTCTCACAGGTTTTCATGATTTTACAATTGATCAAGACGAAGTAGAAAGAGAAGCTATACGTATGATTCAAACTTTATCAGATGATGAAATTTATGCAGAGATAGGCAGGCTTTCACCTCAGTCAACAAAAGATTTGATTTATGTAGTGCATGATTATTCTTTAAAACAATTACCATTCACACAAAGAGTAATGTTACCAAGCCCTAACCAAAAAATTAAAGATAAGGAGGTTGGAGTAACTGTTTATGATGCAGTAAAAAGAGTGTTGTATAACTCAATGTGCAATCCAGAAACTGAAATTTATAAAGCATGGTATACGAATGGTTTGCAAGTTTTCCTAACTAAAAAATATATTTTAACTACTGTAATTAGTTCGCTAACAACTTTAGGATTTGGGGCTACAATGGTTGTAGCATCTTTGGTGGCATTAATCACAAAGTTTGGAATTGAAGTGTATTGTGAGAAGAATAAGCCTTTATATATTTCCCATATAAGGCAAGTTGCAGAGTGATGGTTTAAGAAGCGTAGATATATTCATATGCTAAAATCCTGCCTTATTTTTCATCTCCCAAAAATAAGACAGAGCGTAAAAACTCATTCTTATTGATCATGTCCACACTCAATTTTTTATTATTTGATTTGTATAAATCAGTTATTGAACCGTAATTGTACGATCTCTAAAAAAAATCAATTAAAAAATATTGAAATAAACATCACTAAACTTATTTTTACCTTGAGGTCAATCAAAAAAATATTTATTAGAATATAAATTTTGAAATTAAATATTAAAATTATTGATAAATTAAATTAATAGTAATTAAAATTTAATAATATTATAAAATTAATTATTTACTTTGTTACATTTTTATACTCTAGGTTCAATATATGCTTTGTGTTGTTTGATTGTAATTGTTTGTTTAGCTGAAAAATATTAAACTTTTATGATGCTGTAAAAATAACTATAAAAAATAAAAAAAATAATTTTTTTAAAGGGTAGTATCTGGAAATTGTAAGCATTTGTAAGATTTATTTCCAGTTTAAATGGAGTAATTTGAAAAAATAATTATATCAATGTCTTGTGGGTATTTTTATCTATTAAATGAAGTGTGGTGAAAGTATGGAATGCTTATAATTTTAAATGGATCGTATTTGTAATAATTTATATATAAGTCTAAGTGCTTATAAAACAAATAAATATATAGATAGATAATTTTATAAAAATATAGGCGGCTATATTGTGAATATTAAAGCTTTGTACGCTAATGAAAATAATCGCACTAATATGAGTCTGCGCTTAGAAAAATAGCTCTGAATTCTAAGAGTTGGGATATAAGCGTTAAAAATAAAAGAAAAATATATTCTTTTAAAAAAAGAAATGGAGAAAAACATGAAAAAAATGACTCAAGCCACATTGGCAGCACTCGTACTGGGTTTTGGTTTTAGTTCAACAGCTCTATACGCAGCAGAAACAAACCGAGGTGGTCCTCCACAACAGGGTCCAAATAAACCTCATAAACCAGGCAAACATGGATGTGGAGACAAATGTGACGGAAAAATTGATATTGTTTTAGAAGTTCCAAGACATTGTGATTTAGATGTTGAGACGCCTCGATTAACACTTGCACAAACCACGGGAGGTAATTGGAGCGATGCGGGCTTCTTTAATGTCAGCACAAATGCCCCTTATCGATTAAATATTAATCCACTAAATACTTTGCGCAATGGTGAGAACTCTGTACCTGTAGTTGTGACTACTACACGTGGTGGAAAAGCTTATTATGGCACTCAGTCAAGTACCAAAGGGCAAGCTCATCGTTGGGATGTAGCAGCTACAGTAGCTGGTAGTGAGGTTGAAGCAGCTGATGCCGGTACTTATCGTGGTGTATATAACGTAGAAGTTCGATTCTAATAATAAGAAATTTTTTATATAACATTTTGAATAAGTAGGAGATGTACTACATCTCCTATTTTAATATTTTTATGATTAATAATAATTATATTTAGGTTTAGGAGTGAAATATGATTAAAAAAATTATAGGATTTTCTATATTGTTTTTGTTTAGTTTTTCTTTATCAGCGGGAATAAAATTCAGTCCTATCCAACTCTATATTCAAGATTTTAAAAGACAGAAAAGTACAACTGTTAATATTGAAAGTACAGGATTAAGTACTTCAAAAATATATGAAATTAGTGCATTTAAATGGCAGCAAAATGAAAAAGGTGAAGATGTTCTATTGGAGGATAATACTTTATTGTTTAATCCAAAAACATTTGAGCTAAAACCTGAAAGTAAACAAGTTGTCCGTATCGGGTTTAGCCAACCCCCATTAAATTTAGAACAACAGCAATCATGGAGGATCATTTTCAAAGAAGTAACACCAGTTGATGATAATTCTTCGATTAATTTTTTATTTAATTTCTCACTGCCTTTTTTTGCTGGAAAACAGGTTACACCACAATTAAATATAGATCTGCAAAAAATTAATGAACTGGCTTATTTAAATGTAAATAATTTATCTAAATCTCATGCAAAAATTACTGAAGTTATAGTATTGGATAGTAAAAATAATCAACTCATGAAAAAAGATTTTGTTCAATATATTTTGAGTGGAAATAAAATTAAATTTGAACTTGGAGAATTAAAAGAAAATGGAGATTTGAAATTAAAGATAAAAGTGGAAGACCATGAGGGATATTTGGAATTTCCTGTAAAAGCCTAGAAGATGCTTATAAAAAGAATAAATAGTAAAAGGATGATGCTATGAAGGTCACTAAAATTCTTCTAATGATCGCGTGTGGGATGGGGCTAACAAATGTAAATGCTGAAAATGTTCAACAGACGGTGCAGAAAGACAATCTAGAAATGTTCATCGTAAATATATGGGTAAATGGCTTAGATTATAAAACTGAAGCAATTCATTTTTCTGATGGAGGGCAGAGGTATATTGAGTGTGAGGCTTTATCCAGAATAGGAATTCACATTGAAAGGATCCCCCGTCACTTGGTCAAGAAGGAGTTCTGTTTATTGAATCAACCAGGTGTAACAGTTGAAGATGACTATAGTTTACAAGCCATTAAAATTAACTTTCCAGTCAATTATTTTGAAGATACTCATTATGAATTAGAGGTAGAAAATCCCGAGAAAGCGAATTTTGGAGGGTTTGTTAATTATAGTTTATTTTATAATAAAGATGATGCAGAACAAGAGTTTAATACATTTTCAGAAATTGGGATATTTAAAGATTATTGGTTATTAAAAAATGCTTTTTTATATCGTAATGAACCTGAAGATATTGAAGAAGGATTTTTACGTGTCAATACGACGCTCGATGTTGAATTTCCAAAAATCTTTTCAAGACTTACCTTGGGAGATACGACGAGCCCTTATAGCAGTTTAAATAATTCTTTTCGGTTTGGGGGGCTAAGCTTTGGTACCAACTATACCAATCGTCCAGACTTTGTTTACTGGAATGCGCCTACTTTAAATGGAAGTGCAAGCGTACCCTCAACAATTGATCTATATATTAATGGGGTGCGTTTATATCGGGATTCTGTGACCCCTGGTAATTATAATCTTCCTGCTGGAGCAATGCTAAATCAGGCGGGTGATGCACAAATTGTTGTAGAAGATATTTTAGGGAATAGGACAGTCCAGAGTTTTCCGGTTTATATTAATAGTCGATTATTAAAGCCAAAATTGAACGAATATAATATTTCATTAGGTAAACTTAGATATAACTATGATTATGTCGATGATGATTATCGGGAGTTTTTTACAAAATTGTTTTATCGGCGGGGTATAACTTCTTCAATGACCTTGGGAGGAGATTTTTTATATAGTAAAGATGTCAGCAATTTTGATTTTTTATGGACCCAAGGAATAAGTAAATACTTGCTTATGGATAGTGCATTTTCAGTTAGCCAGACAAAAGCGAATGATGAACAAGGATATGCGGCTTCGATAGCCCTGAGTCGGGATTTTAGAAACTGGTCCTTTGGTATAAATAGTCGATATTTTACTCAGGAATATCAATATTTAAGTGGTGATATATATGACTCTAATATTGAAGCCTCAAATATTCTATATTTTAATTTTTCCAATTTGGGATTCATTGATGGATTAAATCTTAGTTATATTTATCAATCTTATTATGAGCAAAATGGTTTTAGTAATGATGCTCAGAAAATTTTTGATATTCGAGCTTCAAAAAGCTTAACAAAAAAATTATATACAAATTTTGGCTTTTATAAAGATTTTGGGAATGATGGGGATCATGGTTTCAATATCACCTTATCTTATGACTGGGAAGAAAAGGGTCAAATTTATTTAAATCACGATACTGAAGATAATGAAACGAGTTTAAGTTTTAGTCACAGAACGATGACTCAGAATGGTTTTGATTATGTTTTGGGGGTTAATCGCACTGAAGAAGAAGTGAATTACAATGCTTATGGTTTATGGAAAACCAGTATTGGTAATTTACAACTTTCTCATGATGAGTATGAGGATCGTCGTAATTCACAGGCTATGTTTGAGGGTGCCTTGGTCTGGTTGGGGGGTAAAATGGCATTCACTAAATATGCTGATAATGCTTTTGCTTTGGTTGAGGTGGACCAACATCCAAATCTTGATATCTATCGCTCAGCGAGTCTAGCTGGAAGCACCAATAATCAAGGCTATATGTTTATACATAACATCATCCCTTATATCCATTACGATATTTCTTTTGACCATAACCAGTTAGCGATGGAAGAAACTTTTGAACACTCTTCTAAAAAAATGATTGGTCTGGATCAACGTGGATATAAGCTGAATTTTCCTATCTATAAAACCAAACGTATTGCGCTAAGAATTAAAGATGCACAACAAAATAATTTAGTTATAGGCTCTGAGGTTCTTGTAGATGGTCTCAGTACAGAAACTTCTTTTGTTGATAGTCAAGGTATTGTTTACCTATATCTATTTAAAGCAGGTACTTACACCCTCAAAGTGAAGACTAAGAGAGGACAGCAGTGCCAGGCTCAATTCATTCTGAATGAAAACCAATTCCAGAATTCAGACAAGCAAATTCTGGAAACTCTATGTAAGTAGGAGTAGAAAAATGAAAAAGCTCTTTTTATTTATTACCGCACTCAGTATGAGTGAAATAGCCATGGCCCAATATTGCTCGATTGATGGTTTTACCACTCCAGAATTACGTCTAGCCAGCTATCAGCGTAGTCAGGCTGCCACTTCATTTAATATTTCATGTGATACTGGCTATTCAATTTTATTTAATAGTCAGAACCTGGTGAGTTCCAACGGGATAAGTTATGTGTCCAACGGTCCTAATAAATTGCGTACCAAATTAAATTTGAGTGGTGCAAATAGTGGGCTATGGGGAGTCAGAGTAAATCAGGGAGCTTCACAGAGACAGAAATATGTCGTTTCGGTTCAACTCGAAGAGAATCCTTTCAATGGGGTTCCAGCTGGAACTTATCGTGATCGGATTTCTGTCGATATTAATTTTTAAATCATAGAGATGAGGAAATGACCTGAAAGACTTTAAATCAACCTGAGATCAGTGCAGTAGAGTAAACATGCAGAAACTTCGAGGGGATTAAATGAAGATCTACATAAAGTGAATACCTTTTTAGTCTAAGAAATAATTGTTATTCAATTATTTCTCAATATAAACAATGGTTTACAGGATTTATTTTTTGGATTTTTTTAGTTATTTTTATTCATCAAATAGTCATGAGATCTTTCTATACTGGGTGAAAAATATAAACGAATAGGTGCGAGATGCAACAAATTTCCATCTCAGAATTATTAGAGCAACGACCTGTTATTCACAAAATCCAGTTTGATTTAAAAGAACAACGTAAACAGGCCATTCATGACAAAATAGTCCTAGAAGATCTGACACGGTCCCGTTTAAAAATTGCTATCGTTACCGAAACCTGGCCTCCTGAAATCAATGGTGTTGCCCATGCTTTATTGCAACTTTGTAAAGGATTACAAAAACAGGGGCATAAGATTTTATTAATACGTCCAGAACAACGACAAGCCTGTAATGATTTTAAACCGCATAGTGAATGTCTGGTTAAAGCGCATTGCATTCCTAAATATAGCAATTTGCAGTTTGGTAGACCGCAATTTCTAAAAATTCATGAAGCTATTGAAACTTTTACACCCGATATTATCCATATCGTGACCGAAGGTCCTTTGGGTCTGGTAGCTCAGCAGCTTGCAAAATTCCATAAAATTCCAGTCTCTAGCGGTTTCCATTCATCATTTCAGGAATTTAGTCGGTTTTTTGATTTGGCTTTTTTACTGAAGCCAATTCAAGGCTATTTAAAGTGGTTTCATAATAATACTGATTTGACCTGTGTCCCGAGTCGAAGCACGGCTCAAGCCTTAAATCAGTTTGGTGTAACTTGTCCCTTGGCAGTTGTGGGCAGAGGCGTCGATCCAGATACATTTTCACCAAAGTGGCGATCACCAGATTTGCGCTATGCTTGGGGAGTTTCAAACGAGACCCGGGTGATGTTGTATGTCGGACGGCTTTCTCCTGAAAAGGAAATTGACGTGCTGATCAAGACCTATTTTGTGCTGCGCCAAGTTCGTCAGCAAGATATACGTTTGGTAGTGGTTGGAGATGGGCCGGATCGCACTCGACTTCAACAACTGAATCAGGATGGTAGTATTGTTTTTACCGGTAGCTTGACAGGAGAAAAACTGTCAGCGGCGTATGCCAGTGCTGATGTGTTTTGTTTTGCCAGTCAGGTTGAAACCTTTGGAAATGTGGTATTGGAAGCGATGGCCAGTGGCTTGCCAGTGATTGCTTATGATTATGCTTGTGCAAACTTGCATGTGCAGCATGGTGAAACGGGATGGTTGAGCAGACTTGGACATCAACAGGGTTTGATCCAGCATATGCTCGGACTGCCTGATCTGCAAAGATTACAGCAGATGGGCGCGCAAGCACGTAAAAAAGCCGAAAAAGTAGGCTGGCAATATCCAGTCCGGCAATTTGAACAGGCACTGTATTCACTGGTACAGCAACAGGAATACAGGATATAAAACAAGAAAGGAGCACCAGTGTGAAACTCCAGAATGTAAAGATTAAATTTTTAGAAATCGATTTGAAAGGCTGTGTTTATCTGAATCATTTTTCGCATTCAGTCCGTATTGCCACTTTTTTTAAAATGATTAGCCGCTTAGGAAATGGTGCATTTTGGTATTTCATGCTGATATTGGTTTGGATCATGCAAGGCTTGATCTATACCGTGCAGATTGTTTATCTGATTTTGGGAAGCACTATTGGTACCATTATTTACAAGGTGCTTAAAATCAAAACCGTACGGCCACGTCCTTATCAGGTGCATCAGGTAATCCGTTTGGGTGAGCATCCACTGGATCATTTCAGTTTTCCTTCGGGACATACCTTGCATGCCGTCATGGCAACCACCGTTTTAGGTTATGTCGCACCTTTATTACTCATGCTGATGTTGCCTTTTACGATTCTGGTCGCAGTGTCCCGAATGGTGTTGGGATTACATTATCCAAGTGATGTGGCGGTTGGCGCAATTCTGGGTGGCATGATGGCAATTGCCATTGTCCTGACTGCGCCTTATCTGAATATTATGCTGTAAAAATAAGTGAAAGCCGGGGCAAAGGCTCGCAGATTTTCACAGATTTGTTAAAGTACAGCATCAAAGCAATTATGGTGAGAAATAGAGATGGGTTTACGTTGGACTGACACTCTCGATATCGCGATTGAACTCTACGAAGCGCATCCAGATGTGGACCCGCAGTGGATTCGTTTTACTGATTTACATGCCTGGGTATGTGCTTTGCCTGAATTTGAAGATGATCCAACCAAGTCGACTGAAGGTCTGCTTGAAGCCATTCAAATGGCATGGATTGATGAGGCACGCTAAGCCCTCATCTTAAAAAAGCATTTTTTTACAGATGAAAAGCAGAAAAATGCGCATTATCTCGGTATAATGCGCCAAATTTTCATGTCAACAATTGACTTAAGGAGCCTATCATGGCTATCGAACGTACTTTATCTATCGTTAAACCAGACGCAGTTGCTAAAAACCACATCGGCGACATCTTTGCTCGTTTCGAGAAAGCTGGTCTTCAAATTGTTGCAACTAAAATGAAACATTTGACTCAAGCTGAAGCTGAAGGCTTCTATGCTGAACACAAAGAACGTGGTTTCTTTGCTGACCTAGTTGCATTCATGACTTCTGGTCCAGTTGTTGTTTCAGTTCTTGAAGGCGAAAACGCTGTTCTTGCTCACCGTGACATCCTTGGTGCGACGAATCCTAAAGAAGCTGCTCCTGGTACTATCCGTGCAGATTTCGCTGTAAGCATCGATGAAAACGCTGCTCACGGTTCTGACTCTGTAGCATCTGCTGATCGTGAAGTTAACTACTTCTTCGCTCAAACTGAGATTGCTCCACGTACTCGTTAATTCGCAGTATTCAAGCCAGATAAGTGTTATTATACTTATCTGGTTTTTTTATTCTCTGAATAATTCTTTGCTCACATATTGAGCTTCTCCTTTCATCTTTAGACATGGTTTAGGTAATACACATGAGTACTGAAGCAGTCGCTGTATCAGCAGTTTCTGAGCCACAGCAACACACTCCATCCGCTCCAGCACAGGCAAATACTGTCGAGAAAGTGAATTTACTTGGCATGTCACGTCCGCAAATGGAAAAATTCTTTGAGGACATGGGTGAGAAGAAGTTTCGTGCCGGGCAGGTGATGAAATGGATTCATCAGTTCTTTGTGACTGATTTTGCTGAAATGACCAATATTTCCGGCAAACTGCGTGAAAAACTGGAAAAGATTTGTGAAATTAAAGCGCCTGAAGTGGTGCATAAAAACTATTCTAAAGATGGTACCCGTAAATGGGTATTCCGTGTTGGCGACGGTGAAGGTTCCCTCGTCGAAACCGTATTGATTCCTGCTGAACATCGCAGTGGTTTACGTCGCACTTTGTGTATTTCTTCACAAGTGGGCTGTGCACTGGACTGTTCATTCTGCTCAACCGGTAAACAGGGTTTCCAGCGTGATTTGACTCAAGCCGAAATTATCGGTCAGCTCTGGATGGCGAACTATTCCTATATGGAAGATGTGCCTGTACTTGAGCGTGAACGTTCAGTCACGAACGTGGTGATGATGGGCATGGGCGAGCCATTACTCAACTACGATGCAGTATTAAATTCAATGCGTATTATGCTTGATGACTTTGCTTATGGTATGTCAAAACGTCGTGTGACTTTATCGACTTCTGGTGTGGTACCGAAAATCGATCAGATGGTCAAAGATATTGACGTGGCGCTGGCTATTTCATTGCATGCGCCAAATGATGAACTGCGTAACGAGCTGGTGCCGATCAATAAAAAATATCCGCTTGAGCAGCTGATTGCTGCATGTCAGCGCTATATTGCTAAAGATGGTAACGAAAGTTCACGTAAACATGTGACGATTGAATATGTGATGTTAGATGGCGTGAATGACCATCCTGAACATGCTCAGCAAATGATTAAGCTGTTGAAGAATTTGCCAAGCAAGATTAATTTGATTCCTTTTAATCCGTTCCCGCATGCGCCATATGGCCGCTCAAGCCGCAACCGGATTATTTCTTTCCAAAAAACTTTGTCTGATGCCGGTTTTGTGTGTACGATTCGTCAGACACGCGGTGATGACATTGATGCCGCGTGCGGACAGTTAGTCGGACAAGTTGCTGACCGTACCCGTCGTGCGGAACAGTGGAAAAAGAAAATTGCGCAATCGAATGAGATCATGCGCTCACAAGGATAATAAGAGGTCGCCAGTTGAGAAATCTAACATCAAAGTTTGCTTTGATTTCAACAGTATGTGTGTCTTTGGTTTTAGTCGCGTGTCAGACGCCAGATCTGGGTCAGAAAGACCCTGAAAAGGCCACCAAAGTCCGTACCCAATTGGCGGTAGAATATCTGAGAACAGGTGACCTGGATGCAGCCAAACGTGCGCTGGATCAGGCACTTGAAAGCAGTCCGCGTGATTCTCAAGCGAATATGATGATGGGCGTGCTACTGCAACAGGAAGGTAGTAAGCTTAATCTCGAAAAAGCAGATCATTATTTCAAGCGTGCGATTTCGGCAGATCCGAAAAATGCGCAGGCGCGAAATAATTACGGCACTTATTTATATCAGCTTGAACGCTATAATGATGCAATCGAGCAGTTTCAAATTGCTGGTGCCACTTTAGGTTATGATCAACGTTTCCGTGCATTGGAAAATATGGGACGGATTTACCTGAAACTGGGTGATACAGCGAATGCTGAAAAATCATTCAAACAGGCGCTACAAGCCAATCGCGATTCTTATATTTCAATGTTAGAGTTGGCAGAAATATTTTATTTGAACCAGCAGTTCCCGGCTGCGACACAAATGTATCAACAGTTTGTACGTGGTGTGGGACAGAAAAATCAGGGTGCCCGTGCACTCTGGATTGGCATTCGCACTGCGCGTGCCGGAGGTGATCAGTTGGGTATGCAGGTATTGGTCAACCAGTTACGTGCACTTTTTCCTGAAAGCCAGGAATACCAACGTTATTTGCAATTACAGTACAGTACTGAGGCCGTATGGAAGTAAATCCTAATTCACCATCGAATCATTCGAGCGTAGCTCCAAATGCGTTAGGAAATATTCAACGTCCGGGCGAGTACTTGCGCCAGATTCGTATCAATCAGCAGCGCAATCTGGAAGATGTAGCGAAAGAGCTGAATATCCCGGTCAAAACCCTGACTGCACTGGAACAGGACGAATATAAGTCTTTGCCTGAAGCAACTTTTATCAAAGGTTATTACCGGACTTATGCCAAATTTCTGGGTGTAGATGCGTCTAGTATTATTCAGCGATTTGATGAAATTTATACCAATGATACCGGGTTGCTGCCGAATCATGCCTTGAACAATTCTCCTATTAAAATTATGGGGAAATTGCCAGGTTCCAAACGTGACCGCAATCGTAAATGGTTAAAGCGCATTTTTATTACGCTGGTACTGCTGCTGATTTTGGGCGCACTGTTTGCCATGATTCAGAACTGGTCGAGCAGTAATTCACAAAATAGCAGTGAAGTCTCTGGAGTAGGCGCTTCTAATGTCGAGATTCTGAATCTGGATACAGGTGCCGCACTTTCCGGTGATCAGCTGAAGCTTGATTTTAACCGTCCGACTTCGGTGCATATTGTCGACTCGGCGGGTAATGTTCTGGCAACTGGCCGTCAGGCATCGAGCTTGCAACTGAATGGTGAAGCGCCATTCCAGATTCGTCTGGATGATGCATCGGCTGTATCACTCAGTTTAAATAATGAAAATATTTCATTGTCACCCTACACTGTGAACGGAAAAGCAGAATTCCGTTTATCACCTTAACAGATCAAGAGTAGAGCAGAACGATGATCGTAAATCCAATTAAACGTCGTCCAACACGTAAAATTCGTGTGGGTTCAGTTTATGTGGGTGGTGATGCACCAATCAGTATCCAGTCGATGACTAATACTGAAACCTGTGATGTAGCAGCTACGGTTGCACAGATTCAGCGCTGTGTAGATGCCGGTGCAGACATCATGCGGGTTTCTGTGCCTACCATGGAAGCCGCGGCGGCATTTGGTGAAATTCGCAAGCAGGTCAATGTACCTTTGGTCGCCGATATTCACTTCGATTATAAAATTGCTTTGGCAGTTGCGGATTTGGGTGCAGACTGCCTGCGGATTAACCCGGGCAATATCGGTTCGGAAGCGAAAATCCGTGAAGTGGTGGCCGCGGCACGTCATAACGACATTTCCATGCGGATCGGTGTCAATGCCGGCTCACTGGAAAAAGATATTCAAAAGAAATATGGCGAGCCGACGGGTCAGGCACTGCTTGAATCTGCGATGCGTCATATCGATATTCTAGACCGTCTGGATTTCCAGGAATTCAAAATTTCAGTCAAAGCCTCGAATGTGTTCCTGACCATGGAGGCGTATCGTTTGCTGTCACAGCAAATTGATAATCCACTCCATCTGGGTGTCACAGAAGCAGGTATTTACCGTACCGGTTCGGTTAAATCTGCGATCGCTTTGGGTGGCCTGCTGATGGAAGGCATCGGGGATACCATGCGTATTTCCTTAGCTGCCGAGCCTGAAGAAGAAATTAAAATTGGTTTTGATATTCTGAAATCGCTGGGTCTGCGCTCCAATGGGATTAACTTCATTGCTTGCCCAAGCTGTTCACGTCAGGAATTTAATGTGATTTCAGTGATGCAGCAACTTGAAGAGCGTTTAGAAGATATTCGTACCCCAATGGATGTGTCTGTCATTGGCTGTAAGGTCAATGGGCCGGGCGAAGCTAAAGAAGCGGATATTGGTGTAGTGGGTGCAGCACCACGTTCACTAGTGTACCGTAATGGTGAGAAGAGCCATTTAATTGACACGAATCAATTGGTTGATGAAATCGAAACCATGGTTCGTCAACGTGTTACCGAGCTTGAAGAAGCTAAATCTAAAGAAATTATTCGTACAAGTTTTCCTGAGTAGATCATGAGTTCAATCGTCGCAATCAAAGGTTTTAATGACATTCTCCCAACGCAAACCCCAGCTTGGAGACGTCTTGAACAGCATCTATCCGGTTTGATGGATGCCTATGGCTATCAACAAATTCGTTTGCCTATCGTAGAACAGACTAATTTGTTTAAACGTTCGATCGGTGATGCAACCGATATCGTTGAAAAAGAAATGTATACCTTCCTCGACAAGGGTAATCCGCCTGAGTCGTTGACGTTACGTCCTGAAGGGACGGCTGGCTGTGTACGTGCCATGCTGGAGCATAATCTGCTGCGTGGTGCGACGCCTCGCGTCTGGTATATCGGCCCAATGTTCCGTTATGAAAAACCGCAAAAAGGTCGTTACCGTCAGTTTCACCAGTTTGGTGTGGAAACCTTTGGTGTGGCAACGCCAGATATGGATGCTGAACTGATTTTGATGACAGCGCGTCTGTGGAAACGTATGGGTGTGGCGGACAAAGTTCAATTAGAACTCAACACACTCGGTGAGTCGGATGAACGTGCAGCTTACCGTGCGGCACTGGTTGAGTTTTTAGAGTCGCATAAAGCTGATCTGGATGAAGATTCTCAGCGCCGTCTGACCACGAATCCATTGCGTATTTTGGACTCTAAAGATGCCAAAACACAAAGCATCTTGGAAAATGCACCGAAACTGCATGACTTTATGGGTGAAGAAACTCTGGCGCATTTTGCCCAGTTACAGCAGTATTTGACTGATGCAGGCGTGAGCTTCGTGATCAATCAAAAACTGGTACGCGGTCTGGACTATTACAACAAAACTGTTTTTGAATGGACCACAACCCATTTGGGTTCACAAGGAACAGTCTGTGCCGGTGGCCGTTATGACGGCCTGGTGGGGCAGCTTAAAGGAAAGGCAGATCAGTCTGTTCCTGCAGTTGGTTTTGCCATGGGTATCGAGCGTTTATTGCTTTTGCTTGAGCAGGTTGAAGACAATACCCCGACACGTGATTGTGAAGTATTCCTGGTGGCTGAACCGGCTTCTCAAGGTAAAGCTTTGGTCATTGCGGAGCAGATCCGTGATCAGCTTGAAGCAGCAGGCAGTCAGGTTCGTCTGAAAGTAGGCTCACAGGGTTCAATGAAATCGCAAATGAAAAAGGCTGATCAAGCCGGTGCTTTGTATGCGGCGATTTTGGGTGAACGTGAACTGGAAGCTCAGGCGTTTACTGTGAAAGAGCTGGCAACCGCAGAGCAATCGAATGTACCATTTACGGACTTCGTTGCATTTTTTAGTACTAAAATTTCTTCAAAATAATCGATAAAACATTAGGAAAAGGGTAATCTCATGAGCGCAATGAGTGGTGATGAACAGTTTGAAAGCTTAAAATCCTTTACGAAGAAATATGGTTCTTCGATGATTACTGGGATTTTAATTGCGCTGATTGCCTTTTTTGGATGGGAATATTGGCAGAAGAAAAACTTGGCAGAGTCGCAAATGCACACTGCCAAGGTTCAGCAGTTGATGGATGATGCACAGGCATCGAAAGGTGATGGTTTTGCCAAGTTGTCTGAAGCTGCGGACAAGATTGTCAAGGAAGCACCTGATTCAGCACAGGCGATTCAGACCCAGCTGGTGATGGCGAAACTGGCTTATGACAAAGAAGATTATGCTGCGGCCGAGAAAGCGCTACAGAAAGTTGAAAACTCGAAAGTAGACGATAAAGGTCTGGTTCAGGTCGTCAAACTTCGTCTGGCTTATGCACAATTGGCGCAGAAAAAATATGATGCTGCATTGAAAACTTTAGAAGCAGTCACTGAGCCTGCATTTAAAGCAACTGCCGATGAAGCACGTGGCGATATCTATGTTGCCAAAAATGATATTGAAAATGCTAAAAAAGTATATCAAAGTGCATGGGATGCTTTGATTGAACGTAAAGAAGAACGTCAGATTTTACAAATTAAGCTCGAAAGCGTAGGCGTATTGGTCGATGATCCGGAAATCGAACGCCCAATTATAGAAACACAAGCGGAAGAAGCTGAATGAATAGAAAATACAAAATTACCTGTGCCTTGACTGTTTTAACGCTTGCATTGGCTGGCTGTGCGGGTAAAACCAATAAAGTTCCAGAAGTAAAACCGAATCCACTTCCAAAACTGACTCAAGCCAAAACCCTGGTCCCTGTATTTTCCACCAGTGTGGCTTCGACAGATGCTGCTGATCCGTTGCGTTTACGTCTGGATGCAGATAATGATGTGGTCTTTGCGATTGACCCGAAAGGCGAAGTGTCTGCATTTAAAGGCAAACAGCGTCTGTGGCAGAAAAAAGTCAGCAAAGACAATTTAAGTTCTGGTGTTGAAGCTGCTGAAGGTCTTGTTGTCGTTGGCAACCAGAAAGGCCAACTGTTTGCGCTGGATCAGCAAACCGGCGAGCAAAAATGGACTGCGCAATTGACGGGTGCTTTACTGGCACCTTCATTAATTCATGCTGGTCGTGTCATTAGCGTGAGCAATGACGGCACCGTATATGCGCATGAAATTGCGACGGGTGCGCAAGTTTGGACTTATAACTTACCTAATGTACAATTCAGCCTGCGTGGCATGGCTGCACCTGTTGCATTAGATGCTCGTAATGTACTGATTGCATCTTCCAATGCTTATATCTATGCACTGGATGCCTTAAGCGGTGTGCCAAAATTACAGCGTCGTGTCGCAGTGTCGGATGGGCGTTCTGATATCCAGCGTCTGGTTGATATTGACGGGGAACCGGTCGTTGCAGGCCAGTTTGTGGTGACCACCAGTTATCAAGGTCAGGTGACTGTGCTGGATTTAGCTTCACAACAGGTGGTCTGGAGTGAAGATGCCAGCAGTATCCAGCGTCCAGAAGTTGTGGGTAATGGCGTATTTGTGGCGCAAACCGATGGCAAAATCAAAGCCTTTGAGATTACCTCGGGTCAACCGCTTTGGGAAAATGACCAGTTGCTGAATCGCAAGTTAAGTAATCCGGTGATGCTGGGTACTGATCTTGTAGTCGGTGATCTGGATGGTGTCTTGCACCTGATTGATCCGCGTACCGGACAGATTACTGGTCGTTCGAAAACCTCTGGGGAAGTACGTAGCTTACGCGTCATCGACAACCAGCTGTATGTTTCCACACGCAAGGGCGCATTAAGCATTTGGCAGAACCGTTAATTTTAACGAGCCTTATGCTAAACTAGCCACAACCGTATTTTGTGAACGCGGGGTGATTGAAAAATCAATGCCCCGTGTTTTTATTTAGGGTATTTACCCCTTATATCTTCCTATGCTTTCTGATGTTCAGGCCACTTTGACGCCTGATATTAAATAAAGGTTACTCTATGAAACCCGTAATTGCGCTCATTGGTCGTCCGAACGTCGGAAAATCAACGCTGTTCAACCAGATTACCAAGAGCCGTGACGCATTGGTGGCAGACTTCGCAGGTCTGACACGCGACCGTAAATATGGCGATGCTACCTATCAAAATAAATCTTTCATTGTGGTCGATACTGGCGGTATTGGCGAAAATGAAGGTGGGATTGACTCCTACATGGCAGAGCAATCCAAGACTGCCATTCATGAAGCCGACATTATTATTTTTGTGGTTGATGCGCGTGCCGGACTACTGGCTTCCGATGAACAGATTGCACGTGAATTACGTACTTTAGGCAAAAAAGTCTTTCTGGTGGCCAACAAGGTTGATGGCGTACATGCTGAAGCTGCCCTGGTTGAATTCTACAAACTGGGTATGGGTGAGCCGTTACAAGTGGCAGCCAGCCATGGTCGTGGTGTTCAGCAGATGCTGGAAGACGTACTTGCTGATGTGCCGGAAGATGAAAATCCAGAAGAGCATGACAAAAACACGGGTCTGCGTTTAGCGATTATTGGTCGTCCAAACGTAGGTAAATCAACGCTGGTGAACCGCTTGCTCGGTGAAGAGCGTGTGGTGGCATTTGATCAGCCGGGTACAACACGTGACTCGATTTATATTCCATTCGAGCGTGATGGCCGTCAATACACCCTGATTGATACTGCCGGGGTGCGCCGTAAAGGTAAAGTCGATGAAATGATTGAGAAATTCTCGATTGTTAAAACTTTACAGGCAATGAAAGATGCCAACGTAATTGTGGTTGTAGTCGATGCGCGTGATGGTATTGTTGAGCAGGATTTGCATTTGATTGGCTATGCACTTGAAGCGGGTCGTGCCATGGTTATTGCAGTCAATAAATGGGATAACATGACTGAATATGATCGTAAGCAATGTAAGCTTGATGTAGAGCGTCGCTTCGATTTTATTCCATGGGCCAAAGTGCATTTGATTTCTGCATTGCATGGAACGGGCGTGGGCGATCTTTATCCATCGATTCACCGTGCTTATGATTCATCTCGTTTGAAAGTATCACCAGCAAAAATCACCCAGATTTTAAATGATGCGACAGATGCCCACCAACCGCCGATGGTTCAGGGTCGTCGTATTAAAATGCGTTATGCGCATATGGGTGGACAAAATCCGCCAACGATCGTTATTCACGGAAACAAAGTGGATAAAACCCCTGCGGATTATCGTCGTTACCTGGAAAATGTGTTCCGTAAAGTGTACAAGCTTGAAGGTACACCGATTAAAATCGAGTTTAAAACTTCGGAAAACCCGTTTGAAGGTCGTAAGTCTCAAGTGGATGAGCGTGCAGCTGCACGTAAACGTCGTTATGTACAGAAGTTCAAGAAAGCCGAGAAGAAATTTAAGCGTTAATTTTATAGTTTAAATTTTCCGGATAAAAAGCCTGCGTAAAGCGGGCTTTTTTATTACCTATAAAAATATTTTTTAATCAGGCTTAATTTTGAATTTAATAAAAATAAAATATTCTTTTAATTATAGTTATTTAGTATAAGTATCAATTTAATATTTATGTGATATGTATTATATTTGTGTGAAATTGTTAATTCAGTCGCAAAAATGAAAATTGACTGAAAAAGATCATAATAAATTACTACCCAAATTTGCGGTGGTGTGAGGGGAACATGAAAAAAACTGCATTGGCCTTAATCTGTATGATGGGCTTACCAAGCCTTGCATGCGCTGAAATGATCAAAGTGAATGGTGAGGGCAGTAGCCCCATTATAAAAAAAGATCCAATAGGAACACGGAATCAAGCATTGAATAATGCAAAAACTGATGCAGTCATTGCTTTAATCAAAAAAATAAATGGCCCTCAAGCCATGCAGGATGCCGAACTCCATCTGGCAGATATTGTGAAACAAGTTGACAATGGCTACGTATTTAATCGTGGTAGTCAAACCAACAATAACAATGAACTGGTTACTTCTATTTCAATTGAAATGGATGATCAGGAGTTTCGCCAGATCTTAAATGATCTGGGTTTATCCAAAAAGAATAGCCGAACCAGTCCGATCATGATCGTAATGGATGAATATTTTGGTGTACCGCGAGATAACTCAAAACCGGTGAAAGAGTTTACGTCGTACTTTTCTGACAAGAGCTATGCCTATGATGAAAAGGCCAGCTATGACGCGAAAGAAAGTGCAAAAGCCAGTGAAAGTTCATCATATTCATCAAAAGGCAAATCAGCTTCGGCTTCAGGCTATGCCTATGGTAATTACTATGGTGCAGGTGCGGGCGTTGCTGCACGTTCATCAAGTCACAATAATTCAGGTAAATCTTCTGCTTCAGCAAGTTATAACGCCAGTGAATCAGCACGTTATAGCCAGTCTGAACGCCAGAATGATATTCAAAATTTTGTGAAATATGTGGAATATCAAACCCCGTCGACCACACCTGAGCGTGAAAATCAAACGTTAACCTCAATTGCCCGTGCAGCATCTAAATATGATCTACGCTTAATGGATTCGGATGTGTTTCGTAGCCGTTATCTCAAAGGCAAGAGTATGACCATTCAACAATTGCTGGGTGATGCAGAGCTGGCAAAACTTGCAGTGGCTGCACGTCAGGAAAAAGCGGACTGGTTTATGGTCGGTAGCTCTTATATTTATGACCGTGGTCGTTCAGGTGCAACGGGTCAGTTTGTTTGTGATGGTGCACTCAGCTATAAAATTTATTCAGTCGATGATGGCACACTGATGGGCGGCGATACCCGTACAGAATCATCAACTGCTGCAACGACAGATACTTGCCGTACCAATGTTGCCCGTAAACTGGGTGAAATGACGCTATCTGAAGTCGGTCCACAAATCCTCGCCTATTCGAAAAACCGCAGCATGTATGGTAAGGAAATAACCCTCTTTGTAAAAAGTGTATCAGGTAGCGTATCTAGCCGGTTAGGGGATGACCTGTACGTAGCCTTAGATGAAATGGATGGTGCGGAAAATATCGATATCCGTACCCAGGATGGCAAATTGGTCGAGATGACCATGACTTATAAGAGTGAAAAGCCCTTAAGTGCTGAACTTGCCAAAGCATTGCGCCGGGTAAATCCTGTTCTGTCGAATGCCGAACGCCTGCAAGCAGGGAATACCATTACTTTATGTATTGGTGGTACTCAATGCAAATAAGCTTGAAAAAAGTCATGCTTGCCATGGCGCTGATGGGAACGGCTAGTGCGCAGGCCAATATTCAGGTTTTTCCGGCGAAGGGAATTTACGGGCTGGAACTGCCTTGTCGTCAATCGGTGGAACATATAGAAGCAAACGCATCATCCATTTCCTGTGACTTTAGCAAGGCTGTATCTAGCGAGACGATTCGTACTCAAGTTGTACAAGCTTTCGAGCAGCAGCTGAAACAGGCCTTGCAAGATCAGGTGGTTACTTCAATTTCCCAACAGAATAAACATCGAAGCTATGTGGCTTCTCTGGAAGTTTTGCGGGCCAGCGAATATGTGGTGCAAAAGGAGTCTACAGCCGAGATTTTTCTGCCAGTCACTTTAAGTTTAAAGTTGACCAATGTCCTATCCGGAGAAGTGATTTATACCGATAGCGCTACTTTATCTCAACCTATACAGGTGCTGGCGACTGATATCGAGGCGGCTACAACCCGTCAGGCGGTTCAGCAGAAATTTCAAAGTAGCTTGCTGACCTTGACTCAGCAATTGACCCAAGATCTACAGAAGAAATTTAAGGTCTCTGAAGTGCAGACCAAGGTGATTGACCGCTGGAAGTCTTATATGGTTTTGGATAAAGGCTTTAATCAAGGGATTGCCAAAGATGATGAGCTGAGCTCGGCTTCAGGAGATTTAATCCGGGTTGTCCATGCTGACAGTGATTATGCTGTGGCATTGCCTGTATTGATGAGTGGTAATTCGAGCCAGTTTAGCAAGATTTCGGCTAATACCCGTCAGGCACTGAACAAGCCTAAAGCTTTGGTGGTGGATGTATTGACTTATCAAGGCGAGTCAAAAGACCTGATTGAGCAGATTTTTTCTGATGCGATCGGAGAAAATGCATCTTTTACCCTTACACCAGTCAACAAACGTTATAGCGTGCTCGCACAGAGTATCAGTGAGCAGACAGGTTTAACTAATCAGGAAACCCAGCATCAGCGTGAACTTCCTGAATTTTTTATTCGTATTAATGTGATTCCTGTAATTGGTTATCAGCAGCAAGTCGGCAAAATGACTGAGCAGCAAGTGGTACATAGCGAAGTCTTTGCTGAAATGATTGACCGTTCTGGGCGCGTGATTTATTCGGCGCATGCGACTGATGAAATCAGTGAAGCCATTTCACAAGGAATGGGTTTTTCACTGGATACGCGTAAAGAAGTGGCACTTAAAAATGCTTTGGTGAAATTGGGTCAGCAATTCCAAAAAGGGATTCAATTTACCCGTTCAGATTTGCAGGTAGCGAGTGGTGGTAGCGAGACCATCACGATTCAGGATGCAGGCGAGCGTTTGACCACAGGCATGAAAATTCATGTGTATAACCGTGAAAAAGTTGCTCAGCGTCAAGTGTTAATCCCGACTTGGGAAGCTACAGTCATTGAGCGTCAAGGGACTAAAGTCAAAGCGCAGCTTGATTTTCCTGTGAGTGGAAATGACCGCCTGCCGGTACGTTCGGGTGACAGCATCTTGGTGGATAGCCATGCTGCTGTGGGTGAGTCGAAACTTGCTCGTGTACTTTGTCCAAGCTTGCATACTGATCAAGTCGGAGAGATTCCATTTTATGGATTTGGTCCGCTGATTTATCACGCATTTACCAGTCAGTCCAAACGTCCATTTTATGCCACAGGCTCAGGTTTTAAAGGTCAGACCAGTTTGGAAACATCAATTATAAAAATGACTGAAAATGCCGGCTTTAAAAAACAGCTAGATTTGAAACTGTATGTGCCTAAAGACGAGTGCTTACAGCCAGCATTCAAAATTCAGGTTCAAGAAGACTCTATTAAATGCAATGCAGACAAATCCAGTTGCGATGCCACTTTGGTGTTGGCTGGTGGCGCGCGGCGTTTTAATGCAAAACAGGAACGTGTTGGGGCTGTTGGTTTACAGCAAGAAGTTAGTTTAAAAGGGATTGATATCACCCATCGTCATGAAATGTACAACATTCAGATGTTCAAGGCATTACCAAAAATTTTAAATCAGATCGTGCAAAAGGCCGATGCAGTTCAGTAAGGAATTATAAGGGGAAATACTATGAAAAAAATCGCAAGCATCTTGATCTTGGGAAGTGCTGTATTGGCATCGCAAAGCCATGCCGGTCTTGGAACATTGAGTAGTCTGGCATCAAAAGCAGTTGCAACGACAACAGGCACATCTTCACAAAATCTGGATTTGGCGGGTTTTCTTAAGCAGGCACAAGCCACCAATGCCATGTTTATTCAAAGCCGAACGACACTGGCAACCCTGTTTGCTGAACGTAAAGACAGTGAAGAGCTGAAAACCAAATTAAACAGCTTGAAAACTACCTCAGACGTAAAGGAAAAAGAGGCCATCCAGAAAGAGATTACCAAATTGACCAATGATGTTCTGGATGCATCAAAAAAGGATGAAGCGGCGACACTGGAACGTATTAATGCATTAAGTGTAAGCCAGAAACAGCTTCTAGTTAACTCACTTACTAACTTTGCGATTGCGGGCTTGTCTGCACGCGAACTCGTGCTTAATAGTAAGCAGGTGTCTATGCAAATGCTCAGTAATCCGCGTAGTGTCAGCGATAGCGGTATGTCTTTTATGGATGCCAAAGGTCTATTAGGTGATGTGACTGGAATTGCAAAAAACGCAACAATGGCATTGGTGGAGTATCCGCAATTGATGAAAAAAGCGGGCTTGAACTTTAAGGCGCCAGAATCTGCAGCAGCAAAACCAGTTGATATTTCTGATTCAATCTAAGCAATATGAGTCTAGCCTGTTTTCGAACAGGCTTTCTTTTTTTATCTGGCGACGTAAAATGAAAAAGTCCATCTGTTTCTATGAGCTTTGCATTGTCGCGAAATATTCAAATTTATCTACAAAAAATAGATCAGTTCTTTTCGATTAAACCGCCTGAATCACGGGTAGAGCAAATCAAAAATCGAAAACTGGCAATTTATGCGCGACGTAACCAGTTGCTGTCAGATCAATTCAATCATCCGATCCAATCTCTGGATTTCACCGCCACTGAATATGGCAAGCCTTATTTAAATGACTATCCGGATTTCAGTTTTAATCATAGTCATAGTCAAAATTTCTACGCCCTGGCCACGAGCAGGAATGTCCAAAACTTGGGAATCGATATTGAAGAACTGAGCCGTAAAGTCCGTTTTGAAGCTTTGGCACAGCACGCCTTCCATCCTGAAGAACTCAAAACTTGGCAAACGCTGGCTTATGATCCCGAATACTGGTTTAAAGTCTGGACGACTAAAGAGGCCGTGTTAAAGGCATCAGGCTTGGGAATCCGGATCAACCTCAACGAACTCAATACCAATATCCATCCTGAGCAAAATGGTGGGCGCTGCGAACATCCAGAGATTGGCATCTATGCTTATCAAAATTATTCTATTGCTGGCTGTATGCTCACCGTGGCCTGGCAAAGTGAGCATTCCTGCAAAGGGTTGAGATTTCCAGTGATCCAGATTCATCACACTGTCTAAAACAGAATCAACCCAAATATTTTTTATTTTCTGGAAATGACCAGGTTACTCAGCCGATTCACAAATTGTGGACTCATCCGCGACAAATGAAATAAAAACTGGCTTTTGAATCCAACCGGATGATGCGTTGCTTGCCAAATGGAATCTTTGAGCTGTGCCAGTTTCAGAATCTCTTGTGCAACATCTTCTGCTTTTAAATGCACACCCATTTTTTTAATACTTTCTGCCTGCATATCTTTGACCATGGCTGTACTGACGAAAAGCGGCATGACATCCAAGACTCGAATCCCATAGGGTTGCCACTCAATATCCAGACTTTCAGTCAGGCCACGCACCGCAAACTTGCTGGTGGAATAACTGCTTAAATCGGCCTGGCCATAAATCGCCGAAGCTGAAGATAGATTAATGATGCGGGCAAATGAAGATTCTTTTAAATAAGGGAAAGCGGCATGACAGCCGTTCATGACTCCTTTAACATTAATATCCAGAGTCCGATGATGCGCCATAATATCAGTTTCTTCAAAAGGGCCTGAATATAAAATCCCGGCATTATTGACCAGAATATTGATTTCACCTGCCCAAGCTGAAAATTCGGCTAAAGCTGTTTCCCAGGACGTATAACCAGCCACATCCAGAAAACCGGCTTTGGCATGTTCGCCCAGTTGCTGGGCCAGTTGTTCTGCCTGCTCCACCTGAACATCATAAATACCCACCTTGTAGCCGTGCTGGTAAAATAGGGCGGCTGTCGCGGCACCAATTCCTTGTGCTGCACCGCTAATCAATATACTGTGCATGTGCCTGATCTCCTTATTGTCTTTTTTTTGAGCATAACAAGAAACTGGCAGATTGACGCGACAATTTGGTAAAAAAAAAGAGGTTTTTAAACATGGAACAACTACTCAAGGTCATGCGCGAATTACGTGAAAAATGTCCATGGGATCAGCAGCAGACCCCCGAATCTCTGACCAAATATGCCATTGAGGAAGCTTACGAAGTCGAAGCGGCAGTCCGCTCTGGAAAAGTCGACGATGTCCGCGATGAGCTGGGTGATTTGCTGTTACAGGTAGTGTTCCAGTCGCAGATGTACAGTGAGCAGGGCGCTTTCGATTTTCAGGATGTGGTGCAGGCCATTACCGATAAACTGATTCGCCGTCATCCGCATGTATTTCAAGCTGAACAATTTGCAAAAATGAGTCCGGAAGATGTGTCCGAGCTATGGAAAGAAATCAAACAGCAAGAAAAGCAGGGCAAGCCGCGTTCACGCCTGGATCAGATTAAACATGCACCGGCTTTGGCGCAGGCTGATGAAATTCAAAAAAATGTCGCCAAAATCGGTTTTGATTTTCCGGACATGGCGGGTGCTTATGCCAAGCTGGAAGAAGAGCTGGCTGAATTAAAAGAAGCGGTAGCCGGACAAAATTCCGATGAAATACAGGAAGAATTTGGCGACTGCTTATTTTCTCTGGTCAATGTTGGACGTAAACTTGGCATCTCCAGCGAGATGGCATTATTGGGTACGATCCATAAATTTCGGACCCGCTTTGCCTTGATGGAAGATCAGGCAGAACGACAACAATTAGACTTGGAAAAGCTGTCACTAACTGAACTTGATCAGCTGTGGGAACAGGCTAAATTAGAATTAAAACAAAGAGCAGCACATGAAAAAAATACCTTATCGAATCGGTCCGACGTGGATTAATCTTCTTCTGAGTTGCTGGTTGGGCTTTATTTCTATCGGAACAGCGCATGCGACTGCGACCGATTATATGGAATGGAAGACCCAGCAACAGCAACATGATGCACGTCTGAAGAAAAAAGCTGCCGCTACGGCTTCATCCGAAAGCAATCACTATCTGGCGAAGCCTGCATTATCGGCATCTTCCGCTGCTGATAAAATCAGTTTAAATAATGCAACTGTAGAGCAATTACAACAGCTGAATGGGATTGGTCAAAAGAAGGCCGAAGCGATTATTGAACATCGGCAAAAAAACGGTAAATTCAAAAGCATTGAAGAGATCCAGCTAGTCAAAGGTATTGGGCCGGCATTATTTGCCAAAAACAAGGCCAAACTGGCCTTGTAAGGCGACAGCATGGATCATGACTAGCTGATTGATTTGACTCGCAGGATTGACATAATCAAATTGCCCTTTAGGCGTGTAAGCGATATGATTAGCGTCATCTTGGAATTTTACGTTCAGACGTAGGAGACAGCGTCTTTTGCAAACTTTGCGCGCGTCAAAATGTGGTTTATCAACCGCTCAATTACCTTCTTATATTCTCGATGTGATTGATGCCTTAAACAAGGCAGGCTATGAAGCTTATATCGTGGGTGGTGGTGTTCGAGATCTGATGTTAGGTTTGAATCCTAAAGATTTCGATGCAGTTACCAATGCAACCCCGGCTCAGGTCAAGGAAGTTTTCGGACGACGTTGTCGGATTATCGGACGACGTTTCGAACTGGCGCATGTCTATTCAGGGCGGGAACTGGTTGAAGTGGCAACCTTCCGTGCACCACCAAAAAAAGCAGTGACCTCGGCCGCGGGGATGATTCTGCGTGACAACAACTGGGGTAGCATCGAGCAGGATTTTGCCCGTCGTGATTTCTCCATCAATGCAATGTACTACCAGCCGCGTAAAGGCATTGTGCTGGATTTCTGCAATGCGGTCGATGATATTCACAGCAAAACCTTACGCTTACTCGGTGATCCGACTTTAAGATTTGAAGAAGATCCGGTGCGGATGCTGCGAACCTTACGTTTTGCGGCCAAGCTGAACTTTAATATTGATGAGGCGATTCTGGATGTCTTTACGCCGGAAATGACCCAGTTACTGCGTGATGTTTCTCCACATCGACTTTATGATGAATCACAGAAACTGTTCACCATGGGACACCTAAATCGTGTCTTGCCAATGCTGATCGATTTCGGCATCTGGCAGCAGTTATTTGCAGATATCAAGCCTGAAATTACGCCGTTTATGGAACGTGCTGCGAAAAATACCGATCAGCGTATTTCTATCGGCAAGACCATCAACCCTGCATTTTTCTATGCGGTATTGTTATGGCAGCCGTTCCTTGAGCGTTGTGAATTCTATCTGAATAAAGGTGTAGTAGCGGCCGAAGCCCGTGCCCAAGCTGGGCTCGACGTATTAAAACGTCAGGCAACCCGCACTATTATTCCACGCTTTGCGGAAACCTTTATTCGTGAAGTCTGGGAAATGCAAACCCGTTTGTTGAATCCAAAACCGCAGCAAATCGAGGCTTTGTCCAGCCACGCGCGTTTCCGTGCCGGCTTTGACTTTTTGCTGCTGCGTGAAAAATCAGGTGATGCGACTGCCCAAGGCATGGGCAGCTGGTGGGATGCTTACCAGCAAATGAGCGGTGACGAGAAAGAAAGGGCCATTAGCCAGTATAACCGTCAGCGTGCCAAGAGCCGCCGCAAGGCGAGTCAAGAAGAACATCTGGAACAGAAACTGACCCAGCAGCAAGATCTCGCTGAGATTGAGCCGTTAGTGAATGAACCTGAACCACGCAATCGTCGTGTGCGTAAAGCCAAGTTTGAAGACAAGGCGAAACCTCTGTCGCATGTGGCAGCCAGTGCCAGCGGTGAAATTGGCGCAGATCATCCGATTATGAAACGTAAGCGGGTAAAACGTGATCTGAGCCAGGTGGTGTTTGGACCAACACAATGATCGTGACGTATATTGGCCTAGGCAGTAACCTAGGCGATTCACGCCAGATTCTGGCAGAAGCTGTACAGAAACTGGCGACCTTGGGGCAGGTGAAAACTTCGCATCTGTATCAAAGTCCACCGATGGGACCACAGGATCAGCCGAACTATCTGAATGCAGTGGTGCAGTTAAATACCGATCTGGCCGCTTTAAGCCTGCTGGATCGTTTGCAAGCCTTTGAGCAGGACGCCGGTCGGGTACGTTTACGTCATTGGGGCGAACGTACGCTGGATCTGGACTTACTAATCTACGGCAATGAGCAGATTCAAAATGAACGCTTAACTGTGCCGCATATTGGGGTATTAGAGCGTGATTTTGTCCTGATTCCCCTTCTGGATATTGATCCTGAAATACAGGTTCATGGACACAGATTAAAAGACCTGGACATCGTCAAACAATCGACCCTCACGGTACTCGATAACAGCAACTGGGCAAATATTTAATTTTTAAGTGATGGTAGCTTCGTCAGAACTTTCAAGCATAGAGGAACATTTTCATGGTCAGTCTGAGTGATTTAAGACGCTTTAAAGCAGATGGACGCAAATTTTCATGTCTGACTTGCTATGATGCCAGTATGGCCAAAGCCATGGAAATTGCCGAAGTGGACAGCATTTTAATTGGCGATTCTCTTGGGATGTCAATTCAGGGCCGTGATTCGACTTTGCCGGTCACGGTTGCAGATATGGCCTATCATACGGCTGCGGTACGCCGTGGTAACCAGCATGCTTTTATCATGACTGATTTGCCATTTATGAGCTATGCCACCTTGAATGATGCCTTGCAAAGTTCGAAAACCGTGATGCAGGCTGGCGCGCAAATGGTGAAAATGGAAGGCGGTGCATGGTTGGCAGAAACCGTGCAAGTGCTGACCCGTAACGGTATTCCGGTGTGTGTGCATTTGGGTCTTACTCCGCAGTCGGTACATGTTTTTGGTGGCTATAAACTACAAGCCCGTACCCGTGAAGCGGCTGATCAGCTCATTGCAGATTGTAAGGCAGTGGTCGAGGCGGGTGCTGCACTATTGCTACTTGAATGCGTACCAGCACAGCTTGGTCAGGAAATCACCGAACTGTTTCCGCAGATTCCGGTGATTGGCATTGGCGCGGGTGCAGCCACTGACGGACAAGTATTGGTGGTTCAGGATATGTTGGGCCTGACCTTTGGCCACACTGCAAAATTTGTACGTAATTTTATGCAAGAACAATCGGGTGCAACAGCCATTCTGGATGCTTTCAAAGCGTACCATGCTGCAGTTTTAGATGGATCTTTCCCGGCACCAGAACAAACTTTTCAGGTTGAATTGTAAGATGAAAACAGAAACCACCATTCAGGGCTTAGCGGCATCCTTAAATCCGGCGCGTACCAGTCGCAAGATTATCGGTTTTGTACCGACCATGGGCAATCTGCATCAGGGACATTTGAATTTGGTGCGTGAAGCACGTAAGTTGTGTGATGTGGTGGTGGTCAGTATCTTTGTCAACCCGATCCAGTTTGGGCCCAATGAAGATTTTGACAGCTATCCGCGCACGCTTGAACAGGATCAACAACTATTGGCTGAAGTTGGTTGTGACATCGTGTTTGCGCCGACGGTTGAGCAAATGTATGGCAAAAAACCGCGTCTGACCAATATCAGTGTCTCTGACATTACCAATGATTTATGCGGTTTGCAGCGTCCCGGCCATTTTGATGGTGTGGCGGTGGTGGTCACTAAATTGTTTAATATCGTACAGCCGAATTACGCCTTCTTTGGCCAGAAAGATTATCAGCAATTGGCGGTGATTCGTCAGTTTGTACAAGACCTGAATATTCCACTGGAAGTGATTGGTGTACCGATTGCCCGTGCAGAAGATGGCCTGGCTTTAAGTTCGCGCAATGGTTATTTAAGCGAAGAGCATCGTGCAATCGCACCGGTCATTTATCAAAGCTTGCAACGGGCTGAACAGCAATTACATGCAGGCGTGGAACTGGATACGGTATTGGCCGAAATTCGTCAGAGCCTAACCGATGCCGGTTTCGTTGTTGATTATGTTGAAGCCCGCACGCCAGAATTACAAAAAATTCATACGTTTAATCAAGATCTTGTGTTATTTATAGCTGCAAAGTTGGGGAATACACGTCTGATCGATAACCTGCAGGTTAAATACACTGCCGGCTAAGATGAAAGGGTAGCATGCATGAAGCGCATTTTAATTGTCACAGGACAATCTGGTTCGGGTAAATCATCTGCATTACAGGTGCTTGAAGATCTGGGTTATTACTGTATTGATAATTTGCCTTTGGCATTGCTTCCCGAAATTGTGGCAAAACTGGACAGCGAAAACAATCTGGAACAGTTGGCGCTGGGCGTCGATGTGCGCAGTACCCGGGCAGATTTACAAGAATTTGATCATGTATTTGAGCAACTGCAACAGCATGGTTCGGTCGATATTATCTATCTGACCACGCAGGATCAGGAGCTGATTGCCCGCTTTAGTGCTTCGCGTCGGCCGCATCCTCTGGCGTCACGCTTTAAAAGTCTGAATCAGTGTATACAGGAAGAAAAAATCCTGTTGATGCCGATTCAGTTGCGTTCTACGGTACATATCGATACCACCGATAAAAGTGTGCATGATCTGAAACATACCTTGTTGTCCAAGCTTGGACAGGCCGATAACCTGATCCTGATTCTGCAATCCTTTGGTTATAAGCATGGCATTCCACTGGATGCCGATTATGTCTTTGATGTCCGGCATTTGCCGAATCCGCATTGGGAACTGGAACTGCGCAAATTTTCAGGGCTAGATCAGCCCGTGCAGGCGTTTTTACAAAAGAGCGATCAGGTCGAGGATATGTTCAATGATCTGTATCATTTTCTGGACAAGTGGTTGCCGACCTTTGCTGAAGGGCATCGTCATTATATGACCGTGTCGATTGGCTGTACCGGTGGTCAGCATCGTTCTGTTTATATTGTGGATAGACTAAAAAAAGCCCTTGAGGCAAAATGGTCTATTCAAGTCCTCCATCGAGAAATGAAGCACTGGTCATGATTGATACGACAGTTGACGTAATTAATAAACTGGGTTTACATGCACGCGCATCTGGTAAACTGATAGAAGTTACCACCAAATTTCGTTCCAGTATCCAGATTGGCAAAGCGGATAAACTGGTAGATGCAAAAAATATCATGTCCTTGCTGATGCTCGGTGCGGGCAAAGGAACAACTTTACGCTTGGTGATTGAAGGAGCAGACGAGGACAAAGCCTTATCTGAAATTCAGGCACTATTTGCAGCAAAATTTTATGAGGCAGATTAATCGTGGCACGTCGACCGAACAGTTTAACTGAAGAAGATTTTGATTCTTTAGAGGGACGCGCAAGTAAGACCGAACAGAAAAAAGCAGTCCAGCGTATGGCTGCTTTGGGTGCGCAGCTTGCAGAGCTGAGCGCTAAACAAATTAAAAACCTACCCGTAGATGAGCGTTTGATTGACGCCTTGCTTGATGTGCAGGCAATTAGTTCACATGAAGCACGTCGTCGTCAATTTTCACGGATTGGTAAATTATTACGTAATGAAAATGAAACGGTGATTTTGTCTTATTTAACACCCAAACAAGGTCTTAAAAAGACAGCTCAATTACAGCGTTGGGTGGATCGAATTGTTAAAGATGGTGATCCAGCCATCAATGAATTTACCAAAAACTATAATGCGACAGAGCGTCATACCTTACGTCAACATTATCTTCGGGTACACCGTGATTTAAAGAATCAAGCACCTGAAGAAGAAGTGAATGCTTCTAAATTAAAGCTGTTTAACTATGTACAGCAAGTGGCATTGATTTCTGACAATTAAGCAGCCATATAAAAAGGCGGTCTTTTTAGGCCGCTTTTTTTATAGCTATTCTGAGCCGATTGGTTTGACGTAGACATGCATAGCCTATAAGTGATCTATTTTAATATTTCTATTCCAGCTTCTAAAACTGCACTGAGGATAAAAAACACAAAATTTTCATAATTAATTTGTTAATAAATGTAAGTTCTTTACAATCCTCAGTGGTTTTTTGGATCTGTTTTTAGTCGAAATGCTGATATTTAAAATATTTCTTACATTAGAATTGTTAAGATATTTTAAAAAATTAAAAATTAATTCTGAGCATTATTAGGTAGATGAAGCCTGATATAAAATCTGTTTTTAATCATAAGGTCAAACTATATAGTTGAAAAATCATTAGCTTTTACTTTAAATAAAGTAAAAAGCGATGGTGGGTATTTTTTATTCAGTACTGTGTTACAGTAAATACAAATAAAGATACTTATTTTAGGTGAGATAGATTAATTTCAAATACTTATGTAGGTTTTTTTAGAATAGTAAATTTTCAAGTTATTCTTAATCAATTAAATATCAGTACCTTGCAGTTAAGAATGTATCTGGATAGAAACAGGTTAACAAATCCTTTAACCTAGAGGTGGGTTTTCATCGTTGAGTAAATATAGAATCTTTGTTATTGATTGTATGAATTTGGTCGGCTGTGTTTTCTTTATTCCATAAACATTCAGAGAGGCAGACATGGAACTAAAACTGCTAGAGGTCGGTCAGAATACGGAGCAATTAAGCTCGTGCCGTATATCTCTCATTTTAGGTGTCTATACCTCCAATAACCTATTAGACACCTTTTGTAAGATCGCCCGTAAAGTTTTAAACGTTAAAACCAGCATTATTCGCTTCCACACGGAGCCCTATATCTGGTACAGCTGTCCGCGCGGTTTCCGGGCTTTGCACGCCCCGCAGGACGTGAATCTGCCTACGTATCTGCAACAGGCAGATGTTATCGACCAGACGCATCCTGCTTATACAGAACTGTCAAATTATGTGAAAGATCTCGGTGTAGCGCATCAGAGATTGGTCGCCTTTAATTTAAAATCAAGTAGCGGTGTGTCTTTTGGACAGGTCATTTTCTTTGATGATCAGACCGAACTGTTCGATCAGGACGATATTGCCACTATTAAACAATTTGCTGAAAGTTTAGTGATTCGAATTCAGCTCAATCAAGAACATACTGAACTGAAAGAATTATATGAACAGCAATGCGCACTCAACTTCAGTAAAACCAAATTTTTCCAGATTATTGCGCATGACTTGCGTGCACCATTTCATGGTTTACTGGGCTTTTCCGAAGTGCTAGCGCAGGAGCGTGACACTCTGGACGAATCCAGTATCCAGAGCATCGCGGATTATTTATATGATAATGCACAATCGACCTATAACCTGCTGGAAAGCCTGCTGACTTGGGCGATGGCAGAGGGTGGACGCTTTATTTATCATCCGATTAATTATGAATTGAAACAATCCAGTAATATTGTGTGCAGTGTGCTGAAAAGTCTGGCCTTAAATAAAAAAATTGAACTGGTTGATAATATTCCTGAAGACATCAAGGTACATGCGGATATCAACATGATTACCTCTGTCTTGCAGAACCTGGTGTCGAATGCGCTTAAATTCACCCCGGTGAATCAAGGCGGTAAAGTGATTTTAGCTGCAGAAATGGAAGGCGAGCAGGTCAAGATTACGATTCAGGATACTGGCTTGGGCATGACTGAAGAGCAGATGCAGAATCTGTTTAAACCGACTTTGGGTGTGAGTGTCAGAGGCACAGCTGAAGAGAAAGGGGCAGGTTTGGGTCTGGTGCTCTGCAAGCGCTTTATTGACCTGAACCATGGTCAAATTGCTGTAGATTCCAAAGAGGGTCGGGGTACGACCTTTACCGTGCATTTACCGATGGTCACCAATGATCATCAGGCACTGGTGCTTGAAGATGTACATATCGAGCAATCTTAAAGAAGTAAATTTCAAGCTAAAACATTCCCACTGAGACAAAACTCCTGCTATAACTAAGCAGAATGTTTCAGGGGAAGAGTTGAGTGATGAATGCGGCACAATTGCAGAAAACCTTAAGAGCTAGCCAATATACCGAACAGGTATTGGCCAATCACCAGAGTTTACTGGAACAGGATTATGCAATTGATCAGTTTCAAGGCTCACTCAGTCGGGAATATATTGATCAGCTGGTGCAGCACTGCATCCTGAATATAAGCGATGAAGCAACGTGGATGCGCGCAATGCGTATTCTGCGGGCTCGTTTGATGTTTCGCTGGATCTGGCAGGATGCCAATCAACTCACCGATGTTATTACCCTCACTCAAGAACTCTCCGATTTTGCCGATGCCTGCATCTGTGCGGCGAAAGATTTTGCCCGTATTCCGGTCGCTGCCAAGTATGGCCAGCCGATTGGCTATAACGGAAAAGTCCAGGATCTGATAGTCATTGCCATGGGGAAACTCGGCGCCCAAGAACTCAATCTTTCCAGTGATATCGACCTGATTTTTGCCTTCGATGAGCAGGGTGAAACCGATGGGCGCAAATGTATTGATGTACAGCAGTTTTGCATCCTGTGGGGACAAAAACTAATTCATTTGCTGGATCAGATCACGGCAGATGGTTTTGTATTCCGGGTGGATATGCGCCTGCGTCCCTGGGGCGATGGTTCGGCGCTGGCCATTAGCCACGCGGCCTTGGAAAAATATCTGAGCCAGCATGGACGTGAATGGGAGCGTTATGCCTGGATTAAAGCACGTATTGTTAATCCAAGTCCGGAAGGTGACGAGCTGCTGGAGATGACTCGTCCATTTGTATTCCGCAAGTACGTCGATTACAGCGCTTTTGAAGCCATGCGCGAAATGAAAGCCATGATCGAGCGTGAAGTACAACGCCGGAATATAGAAGATGATATCAAGCTCGGAGCTGGCGGCATTCGCGAGGTTGAATTTATCGTGCAGGTGTTTCAGCTGATTTATGGTGGAGCCAAGCTTGAATTGCAGGATCGCCAGTGTCTGGTAAATCTGAATCATCTGGATGATGCCGAGTTACTGGATGAACAGGCGGTGCAGGATCTGGAAGATGCCTATTTATTCCTGCGCCGGGTTGAGCACGCGATTCAGGCCCTAAATGACCAGCAAACGCAATCATTACCGACAGAGCCAGAGTTAAGGGCGCGTATAACGGACACACTTGGTTTTGCGGATTGGGACAGCTTTATGGCATATCTCAATGAAAAGCGTGACAAAGTGATGTATCAGTTTGATCATTTAATCAAGGAAAATGGCCCTGACACCTTGGTTGAAAGTTTTTCCCAGTTGGAAAAGAAACTCAAAGAAGTGTTGGATGATAATGCAAAGAATCTTGTCTATGAGTTTTGGAATGGGCATGCCTTAAAAAAATTACCGGCAAAGGCGGTACAACGTTTAAAAACCTTCTGGCCGCATTTAATTGAAGCCGTTTTACAGTCAGATGATCCTCAGGTGGCGTTGGTGCGCTTGATGCCCTTAGTCGAATCAGTGATGCGCCGTACGGTATATCTGGTGATGTTAATCGAGAGTAAAGGGGCGTTGCAGCGACTGGTGAAGATGGCCACGGTCAGCCCCTGGATTTGTGAAGAACTGACCCATTATCCGGTGCTACTGGATGAATTCCTGTCGATGGATTTTGAATTGCCAAAACGTCAGGATCTGGAAGACTCTTTACGTCAGCAACTTTTACGGATTGAAATTGATCAGGTCGAAGACCAGATGCGGGTCTTGCGCCTGTTTAAAAAATCTAATGTTCTGGCCGTTGCCGCCAGTGATGTGCTGGCTGAAAGTCCTTTAATGAAAGTTTCCGATGCCTTGACCGATATTGCTGAAGTATCGGTGAATGCAGCGCTGCATCTGGCTTATCAGATTGTTGCGAAAAAACATGGTTTTCCACTGGATGCAGAAGGGCAGCGCTGTTCAGTTGAGCATACTGCTTTTGCCGTATTAGGTTATGGTAAAGTCGGTGGAATTGAATTGGGTTATGGCTCGGATCTGGATCTGGTGTTTATTCACTATATGGGTGAACAGGCCGATACCGATGGACTTAAGCCGATCAGTGGCTTTGAATTTGCCATGCGGGTTGCACAAAAGTTTATGTCACTGATGACCACGCAAACCTTGGATGGACGTGTATATGAAGTCGATACCCGATTGCGTCCATCGGGCGAAGCTGGGCTTTTGGTCACCAGTTTAAAAGCCTTTGAACAGTATCAGTTCAAGAGTGCCTGGCTATGGGAGCATCAGGCCTTGGTACGAGCCCGCCCGATTGCGGGTGAAATGAGCTTACGGAAAAAGTTTGAAGTCTTGCGCCGGGATATTTTGATTCAGCCCCGTGATGAAAATTATGTACGGGCAGAAGTACTGAAAATGCGTCAGAAAATGAAGGAGCATCTCGGTTCTTCTAAAGAGCAAAAAAAAGATGGTATTTTTCATTTAAAACAAGATGCAGGTGGTATCGTAGACATCGAATTTATGGCACAGTATGCGGTGTTGGCTTGGAGTGGGACGAATAAAGATCTCGCCCATTTCTCCGACAATGTACGAATTCTTGAGGATGCCGCAAAATCAGGTTGCTTATCCAGCGACGATGCGACTGCTCTGATTCAAGCTTATCTCCGTGAACGCGCCGAGAGCCATCGCTTAGCCCTTGCAAATCAATCCATGCAAGTGTCTGCAAGCGACTGGCACGATACCCGAATGACCGTTTGCAAGTTATGGCAAAGACTGATTGATCCAAGTGCAGACTTTGCACTGGATAGTGAATAATTGTGAGAAATTGGAGTTTGTGGCATGAATTTGGCTGATCGTGATGGTTTCATTTGGCAAGATGGACAACTAGTTGACTGGCGTGAGGCAAAAACTCACGTATTAACACATACTTTGCATTACAGCATGGGTGTGTTTGAAGGCGTCCGAGCTTATGAAACCCCGAATGGAACGGCTATTTTCCGTCTTAAAGAACATACGAAGCGCTTGTTGAATTCTGCAAAAATTTATCAAATGAAAGTTCCATTTGATCAAGCAGCATTAGAACAGGCTCAAATTGATGTTGTTCGTGAAAACAAATTAGCGTCTTGCTATTTACGTCCAATTATTTTTATTGGTTCTGAAAAACTCGGTATCGCTGCAACTGACAATACCATTCATGCCGTAGTTGCGGCATGGAGCTGGGGTGCTTACCTCGGTGAAGAAGCGATGGCGAAGGGAATTCGCGTAAAAACGTCTTCATTTACCCACCATCATCCGAACGTGACCATGTGTAAGGCCAAAGCATCAGGTAACTACACGCTGTCGATTCTTGCACATCAAGAAGTGGCGCATTCAGGTTATGATGAAGCAATGCTGCTCGACCCACAAGGCTATGTATGCCAAGGTTCAGGCGAAAACGTATTCCTGGTGCGTGATGGTGTGATTCATACGCCTGATATCGCAGGTGGTGCGCTGGATGGTATTACCCGTCAAACGATTATTACGATTGCTAAAGACTTGGGTTATGACGTAATTGAACGCCGTATTACCCGTGATGAGTTCTACATCGCAGATGAAGCATTCTTTACCGGCACTGCTGCAGAAGTAACACCAATCCGTGAATACGATGACCGTCAGATTGGTGAAGGTGTACGTGGTCCAATCACCACACAAATCCAGAAAGCTTATTTTGATGCAGTTCAGGGTAAAGATCCTAAATATGCACACTGGTTAACGTATGTGAAGTAATTCAGAATTTACTGATTGAAAAAACCTCTCATTTGAGAGGTTTTTTTTAAGTGATGTACTTATTCTGCCGAACTTATGTCATCATATTCACCATCAAGAAGATTTTAAGATGAGCTTAGGCATACGCAATGAGTAACATCGTTATTTGTATGAAATGGGGAACCAAATACGGTTCGGAATACGTCAATCGTTTATACAATATGGTTAAACGACATACGACAGTCGACTTTAAAATGGTCTGTCTGACGGATCGTACTGAAGGCATTGATCCTGCAGTACAATGTTTCCCTATTCCACCTCTGGCATTGCCTGAAGGTGCTCCTGAGCGTGGCTGGAACAAGCTGTCCACTTTTGAGCCTGATCTGTATGGTTTGGAAGGCAATGCACTCTTCCTCGATCTTGATGTAGTGATTGTCGATAATATCGATGAGTTCTTTACCTATCCGGGCGACTTTCTGATTATTCATGACTGGAAACGGCCGTGGCGTATTACCGGTAATAGTTCGGTTTACCGGTTTAAGCTGGGTGCTTTCCCGGGCCTATTACCTTATTTCCGTGAACATTTTGATGAAATTCGTCAAAAGTTCCGCAATGAGCAAGCTTATTTGTCTTGGTATGTCGATCAAGAGAAAAAGCTCTCTTACTGGCCTGACAGTTGGTGTAAAAGTTATAAGTATCATTGCTTGCAAAAAATACCTTTGGCGTACTTTAAAGCACCAGTAAAACCCGAAGGTGCAAAAATTATTGTTTTCCATGGTGAAATTAATCCACCAGATGCGGTAAATGGTGGGGGGGGGAAATGGTATCGCTATGTGTTGCCATCAGATTGGATTAAAGAGGCTTGGCAGTAATCTTATGTCGTTTGTATTAAATCAACAACCTCGGCCATTTCGCTTAAGTGTTGTGATGATGGTAAAAAATGAGGCAAAAAATTTAGCCATATCCTTACCTGCTTTAAGGGGTTGGATTGATGAGCTTATTGTTCTTGATTCTGGTAGTACTGATGATAGTCGGCAACTAGTGGAATCTGCTGGTGGTCAATGGTTCGTGAATACAAATTGGCAAGGTTTTGGCAAGCAAAGACAATTGGCGCAGAGTTATGCAACGGGTGACTGGATTTTAGCACTAGATGCAGACGAAGAAATCACCCCTCAGTTGAAGCAAAGCATTCTTGAGGTGATTGCGCAGCCACCTGCCAATACAGTTTATGGTATTAAACGAATCGATTGTATCTTTGGTCATGCAATTGATAATCCATATTGGCCGTTAAAGGCGCATTGGCGATTGTATCCAGCAAATTTTCAATATAATGATAATTTAGTACACGAATCAATAGAAATCAAAGATGCTCATACTTCTACTTTACAAGGTCTTTTATTACATCATACTGCAGAAACGCCATATTTTTGGATAGATAAGCGTTTATCTTATGCCAAGGCTTGGGCTGATGATCGTGCACTACGAAATAAAACTTGTGGTGCATTAAGCATTTTTGTGCATACTTTTTGGGCGTTTTTTAAGCAGTATTTTATAGATGGTCGTTTCCTTATGGGGAAGTATGGGCTGGTTTATTCGTTACTATTTACTCAATATACTTTCAATAAATATGCAATTTTATATGACTTAGTTAATAATCAGGCAGAACTAGCATTTCAGGAATCTGTAGATATTGCAAAAACTTTAACCCCAATTGATCAATCACAAAAAAAGTCTACTTTGTCTTTGGTTATGATTGTTAAGAATGAAGCAAAACATTTAGCAGCTTGTTTAAATACAGTACATGATATTGTAGATGAAATTGTGATTTTAGATTCAGGTAGTCATGATCAAACTGCTCAGATAGCTGAAAAATATCATGCTCGGTGGTATGTGAATACAGATTGGCAGGGATTTGGAAAACAACGTCAATTAGCACAGCACTATGCAACGGGTGACTATATTTTAGTATTAGATGCTGATGAGCGATTGAGTCAAAGTTTACGTGAGTCGATAGTCAAGATTTTAAACCAGTCAGTACAAACAGATTGCGTTTTTAGCTTGGCTAGAGTGAATTATTTTTCAGGTATACCGACGCATTTAAGAGGTTGGTATCGTGATTGGGAAAATCGCCTTTATGCTCGTCACTTTTTTTCTTATTCTGATTTGGATGTGCATGAGTCTGTCAATACAAACAGAGCTCAGATTGTCAAATTAAAAGGTTTGCATCTCCATTTTACTAGTGAAGATTTATTTCATTATGTGGTGAAGCGTAATCGTTATAGTCTTGATTGGGCTTGTGATAAATACAAATATCAGAAAAACATTAGTTTGATTAGTATACTCTTGCGGACCTGTTTTTCGTTTATACGTGAATATTGGATACGCGGCGCATTCTTATCTGGTGCATATGGGATCATTTCATCTTTAGTTTTGATGTTTTATACATTTGATAAATATTTGATTCTTTGGGAAAAGTCCCAAGGAAATAGCTTAAATAAGTAGTGGTGTGTGATGCCTCCTAGAAAAAAATCCAAGTTTGAGCAATGGTTTTCATTTAGTCGACATCAACGTCGTTTTGGTGCAGATAAAATTTATGAAAGCTTGGAGCAAACTGATATAGAGACACTTAAGAAAAAGTTGATTGTTGGAAATGACATTGAATATACCTATGGCTCTGAAAAAGATTTAAATAAGCATATAGAAAATCTTAAGCGAGAGTTTGTTGGGCAGCCTGAGATCAATCATTTTCACGCCAGTTTAATTGTTTTGATTCGTCGTGAAATTGATATTGATAAAAATTATAATAAATTCAAAGATTTGTGGTTAAGTGAGCGAGATTTTTTATTAAACTCTTTGAATATGCGATGGTTGGTTTCTGCTTGTGATACTTTCATAGATTATGAAAAAGATACTACTCTGAGAGCAATATTGATGATAGCGGTAGTATTGATAAATACAATTAAAGCTCAGGAAACAGAAGCTATTTTGTGTAATCAACGATATGTGGAAAACAAAACCGCCTTAGAAAAATTACAAAGTCAACGGGTTGCTCTCTTTGATGGAACATCAGCTTTGGCAGTTGGCACAGATGATACACTTCGAAATATGCGTTGGCGCTTAGATCAGGTTTGTTCAGAACATCAATTAGGTGCAATTGTTATTGAAATCTTTAAACGTCTACAATGTGAAGAAAATAATAATATTTATTCACGTTCGAAACAGCGTCATAAAAGAGAACGCACAAGCTGGTGGTAAGTCTTGGATATTGATAAATGGTAAATCTTCAGATGAAAAAAATTGTAATAGCTATATTCACCTTACAAGGGAATGGAGCAGAGCGATTCGCATTAACACTTGCAAAAGGTTTGGTTGATGCTGGACATGAAGCACATATTATTTATTTTAAAAACATTATTGATTTACCGATCCCTGAAGGCGTAAAACTTCACTTTTTTGATTATCAAAAGTATCGGGCGATTCCCAAATTTATGCGTGCCGGTTTTGCAGCAAAAGCTTTTGATCGATTTGTGATTAAAAATATTGGTACTCCTGATCTTGTTCTATCAAACTTATTTCCTGTTGATTTTGTATTATCAAAAAGTCAGTTGCCGAATGTTCACTTAGTCATTCATAACACGACGAGTTTGGAATATGGTGAACAATTAGCGGGTATGAGAAAACAGCTAGATAAAGTTTATTTAGCCAAGCCTTGTGTGGCTGTGAGTAAGGGGGTCGAAAAAGACTTTATTGAAATATTTGGTTCAAAAAGTCGGATCACTACAATTTATAACCCGATTGATGTTGAACAGGTTGTTTCAACATCAAATGAATATATCCCTGATATTGAAAAACCGTATATTGTAAATGTTGGAAAATTTAAGCAGCAGAAGCGACATGATATTTTAATTAAAGCTTATGCAAAAGCCAATGTTCAAGAAAAGCTGGTTTTGGTCGGGACTGGTGAACTATTAGAAACTTCTAAAAAATTGGTTAAAGATTTAGGGATAGAAGGCAAGGTTATTTTTACAGGCTTCAAAAAAAATCCCTATCCATATATTAAGCATGCAAAATTTATGGTTTTGTCGTCTGATTTTGAAGGGTTGGGTTTAGTAATTTTAGAAGCTTTAGCTTTGGGTATTCCCGTTATAAGTACTGATTGCCCTTCAGGTCCCAATGAAATTTTACAAGCTAATAATCTCGTTGCTGTAGGCAATATTTTTGAACTTTCGCTTAAAATCAATCAAGCATTAAAAGAGGTAGATAATTATTCAACAAATTTGAATCCATCTTTTACCCAAAGTTATGCTGTTGCGGAATATATACGGTTAATCGATTAACTTAATAAATTTATCAGCCATCTCTTTAATATCGTAATGTTTTGATAAGTTTGGGGGAATTTGATATGGATTTTCTAATATATCTTCGATAGAATTTTTTAATTCTGCACGATTATTTGGTTGTACTAGACCGCGTTGCATATCAGGGGTAAAAAATTGATGTGATACTCCTTCGCTGCAATTATATGCAACGACATGAGTGCCATTTAATAGAGCTTCTCCAATAACAAGACCGAAGCCTTCTGTCTGAGAAGGGAGAACTAATATTTTACTTTTTTTAATATATTCGATAGGTTCATCCACCCAGCCAGTAAAATGAACACGATCGCTAATATTTAGTTGATTGACTAATTTTAAAAGTTTGTCTTTTCTTGCTCCATCACCAATAATAATCATATTTTTAATAATATGAGAATTTTTTAGAGCAAATAAAGCATGTTCAATTTGTTTGGAAGGTGATAAACGACCAACATAGCAAATATCCCATACTTTTTCTTTCTTTTCAGATTGTATTGTATCTTTTAAATTTAATCCATTATAAATAACATTTATATTAGAATTCTCTAAAATTTGAGAATATTTCAATTTTAAATCTTTATTAAGTACGATAAAATTTTTGTTTGAAAACGCTTCCTTAAATTTATTAATAAATTTTCTCTTCTTATATATATTTCTTAATATTTTAATCGGATTTGAAGTTTTATTAAATTCAGGAAGAATGTCTGCTTGTGACCATATCCATATATTTGGATGATTAATAAATGATATGCTTAAATATGCATACCAAATAGTTAATATAACAGCTTCAGGTTTTATTTCATCAATAAGAGACTGGAGTTGTTCTTTCTTACTAGATTCTAATTTTTTGTCTATTAATAACTTCCCACCAACAAATTTACTAGGAAAATCAATAGATTGAATATTGAAACTCTTAGTCTTTTCTTTATAATTATTTATATCAATTAAGGTTATGATGTTTATTTCATAGCCTCTCTCTTGCAGTTTTTTTGCAAGATTAAGAGTCATAATTTCTGCACCACCACCTTTAAGATGATCAATAATAAAAAGAATTTTTTTCTGATCTTTCATTTTAAACCTAATTTTTAAGTTTTAATTTAAGTAGCTAATTTTTACTATGAGTAATATAAACTTTTGTCATTTTTCAACTTCCTAAACCGTTTATATCCCCACAAATACTGCTCTGGAGCGACATTAATCATGCGTTCTATTTCTTTATTTAAGGTGTCAACAGAAAGCTGCAAATCTCTAGATAAAATATCGAAGGATAATTCGGTGACATGAATATCATAACCGGATAAATCATCACGTCTTAAACAACTGAGTCCAACCACAGAACATTGTGTTTTGGCTGCCAGTTTGGAAAGTAAGGTAGAAGATAGCGCATTCTGATTGTAGAAAAGTGAGTAGATACCACCACTTTCGTTAGGTACATGATCCGGTAAAATTGCAGAAAAGCCACCCTGTTTTAAATGCTTAAACAAAGCACGTACACCAGAATCATCTGTAGGGACCAGTGTGGCATTCAGGCGTTGCCGAGCTTCAAGCATAAAGCGGTCAACATCCTGATTCTTGCTGGGCTTGTACATAATCACAGGAGAAGTATGTTGATTTACCCAGACATTCAATAGCTCCCACGTACCAAAATGTGGCACCACGGCCAAACAACCATGCGGATTTTGCAAAGCTTGGATAAATAGATCTACACCATGCACATCTCGAATTAAAGACAGCGCATATTTAGAAGATGAACCCCAAATTTTGACTGATTCCGCATAAGTCATACACTGACTTTTCAGGCTGCGTTTGGTCAAATCAGCCCGTTCAGATTCAGAAAGTTCAGGATAAGCAGAGGCCAGATTAATCTCAGTCACTCGGCGTGCAGAAGAATGGCTGAAATACAAAAGAGATCCAGCCAGTTGCGCAAGACTTTGAATGAATCTTAACGGAAGCTTGGAGAAATTTTTGAGTAGGGTGTACATGTTATCCAGATGGTCAGATTATAGGTCTTTGTCCGGATTGCCTTTCAGCACCATATAAATCAAACCTACAAAAATCAGCAGGGCACCTAAAATACTGCTCAGGCAGAAATACACAATACGGTCATTGGTATCAAGGTTGAACAGGTTGTTTGCAAGGATATAGCGCATGAACAGCCATTGAACCACTGAAAATACAATAAGCATAATGCTGCGATTACGAACTGCAGGACGCATAGCCATTGCTAATTACCTTAGATTAAAAACTGTGGCTATTATGCCACTGTTCCAGATGCGACTCAATCTTACAAAAAAAGCCCCGCACGAGGCAGGGCTTTTTCACTTAAAACGTCAAGAATTATTCTTGAGATTCAGCTTTTGGTTTTTCACGTAAGCGAATACCAAGGTCACGCAGTTGGTTTGATTCAACTGGTGCTGGCGCTTGAGTCAATGGACATTCAGCAGTCTTGGTTTTCGGGAATGCAATCACGTCACGAATAGAAGAACCGCCAGTCATGAGCATCACAAGACGGTCAAGACCGAATGCCAAACCACCATGCGGAGGAGCACCGTAACGTAATGCATTTAATAAGAAGCTAAATTTCTCTTCCGCTTCTTCTTCACCAATACCAAGCGCTTCAAAGATCGCTTTTTGCATTTCAAGGTTATGAATACGCAGTGAACCACCACCGATTTCAGTACCGTTCAATACCATATCGTAAGCCACAGACAGAGCAGCGCCTGGGTTGTTCTTCACTTCTTCTACGCTAGATTTTGGCAGCGTGAATGGGTGATGCACAGACGTCCATTTGCCATCGTCAGTTTCTTCGAACATTGGGAAATCAACAACCCAAAGTGGCGCCCACTCACAAGTTGATAGTTTAAGGTCATGACCGATCTTCACACGAAGCGCGCCCATTGCATCGTTAACAACTTTCGCTTTGTCTGCACCGAAGAATACGATGTCGCCATTTTCAGCACCAACACGTTTCAATAGATCAAGTACGATTGGCTCGATGAATTTCACGATTGGAGATTGAAGACCTTCGATGCCTTTTTCAAGTTCGTTGACTTTGATGTAAGCCAAACCGCGTGCACCGTAGATGCCTACAAATTTGGTGTATTCATCAATCGCGCTACGTGGCAGTGAACCCGCACCCGGTACGCGAAGCGCAACGATACGACCTTTAGGATCTTTAGCAGGACCTGCGAATACTTTGAACTCAACGTCTTGCATCAAGTCTGCAACGTCAACCAGTTTCAACGGAATACGCATATCTGGTTTGTCAGATGCATAGTCACGCATTGCATCGTTGTAGGTCATGCGTGGGAATTTATCAAACTCTACGTTTAGAAGTTCTTTGAACATCTTCACGGTTAAAGTTTCCATTAAATCCATAATGTCATCGTCACTCATGAACGATGTTTCAACGTCGATTTGGGTGAATTCAGGCTGACGGTCAGCACGTAAGTCTTCATCACGGAAACATTTCGCGATTTGGTAGTAACGATCAATACCGCCGACCATCAACAACTGTTTGAATAGCTGTGGCGATTGTGGAAGTGCGTAGAAGCTACCGTTAGATACGCGGCTTGGCACTAAATAGTCACGCGCACCTTCAGGCGTTGCACGAGTTAAGATCGGAGTTTCAACGTCTAGGAAGCCATTGTCTTCGAAGTAGTTACGAATCAGGTTGGTTAACTTAGAACGGAAGCGCAAACGATCTAGCATTTCTGGACGACGGATGTCCAAGAAACGGTATTTCAAACGAATTTCTTCAGAAATATTGGTGTTTTCGTCATTCAAAGGGAATGGCGGAGTTTCAGACTGAGCAAGAACTTCAATTTCTTTGCCCAAGACTTCGATTTGACCGCTCACCATATTGGCATTTTCTGTGCCTTGATAACGGCGACGCACACGGCCTGTAATTTTTAATACAAATTCTGAACGTACTTTATCAGCAGTTGCGAATGCTTCAGGAGTATCTGGGTCAATAACCACTTGAACAAGACCATCACGGTCACGCATGTCAAGGAAGATGACACCACCGTGGTCACGGCGACGGTGTACCCAACCGCATAATGTTACGGTTTGGTCAATTTGAGCTTCGGTTAAAGAACCGCAGTAATGAGTTCGCATCATAGCGTTAGAAATCCAACTATATGGGTTAAGGTCAGCGAATACGTAAACAGCGTACCGCTTTGAGTAAAGGTAGGATTATGCCTCTTTGGGCATGTTGTCACAAGAACTTGGGTCAAAAACAATATCATTTTAAAGTGAATAGAGGAAAAGCCAGTGCTTTGTTTAACCCATCCTGCGACCTCTGTCTAAAAATAAAAACAATAAACAGCCCAGACTAAAGGTGATCAAAAAGCCTTGACTAAATTCATTGATCGAGCGACCAGTAAAATAATAGAGGTCTGATTGCCAGACTTCAGTAGAAATATAGCGCGCATAATCCCAGACCGAAAATAGGCCGGTAAATATAGAAAAGAGCAATAAGCCCCAGGCAAACGATTTGATTTTTAGGCTGACTGCAAGATATTGCTGATGAGTTTTATAATAATGCACACTCATCCACAGCATAAACGGCAAAACGATCACAGACGTGCCGATCTGTAAAATCCGGTGCAGCGGATAACTGTTGCCAAATAGCTGAAACTGTTGGGCTAAGACTTCATGAAAGGCAAAAGTTCGAAAATCGACATGGGTTAGTCCATCCCAGATTAAATGGGTGGCTGTACCAATGATGACTGCCAGACACATCACCAGGATGAATTTTAGTGCTGAAAGGATATTGTGAATCTTTAAATCATGCTGAATACCGATGAAACGGTAAATCACGGGCCGGTAAATCAGGTACCAGACGGCACAAAAAGCCAAACCAATCCAGAGATCTGGATGAATCAGCGAAGACCATAAATGGGTGATATTCGAATTAGTATGAGTAAACAAGCGATGCAGATCGGGAACCATGCTCCCAATTGCCAGCGCAGCAACAGGAAGTCTATTCCCAGTCAAATATGAAATAGGTGGAGCAAGCACAGCATGCGATAAGGTAAAGGGCATAAAGACAATGTTTTAATGTAATCAAAAGTATTCAAAGGACATTCTAATAAAATATAGCACTGATTATCGTAAAGGATTGCAAAAATAATGAAATGTTATATTATAACATTAATCCAGATTACTGAATTTGAGCTTCGGTCATGTCCTTCCCTAAGAATCTAATAACATTGTCAATTTTTGCTGTAGTTGCGCCTACAGTATTTGCAGAGCAATCCTCATCTTCTATCCCGGTTCAGACCATGGACACTATTCAGGTGCAAGCTCATCCATTGGTGCAGACTGCGGCGGATTTCGCGGTTGCAGATCAGGTCGTGGATCAGAAAGCGCTATCTGAACGTGCCACCACCATTGGGGATGCCTTGGCAGATGAGCTGGGTGTTTATTCTAATCAATATGGTTCAGGCTCAAGCCGTCCTGTGATTCGTGGTCAAGATGGTCCACGTGTGAAAGTGTTGCAGCATGCTTCTGAAACAGCGGATGTATCCACTTTGTCTCCTGACCATGCAGTAACCGTTGATCCGATTCTGGCAAAACAGATGGAAGTAATTCGCGGTCCATCAACCTTGCTTTATGGTGCCGGTACAGTCGGTGGTCTGGTGAATGTCACTGATCAAAAAATTCCGACCCAGATGCCTGAAGATGGTTTGGAAGGTACAGTCGGCCTGCGTTATAACTCAGGCAGTGATGAAAAACTGGCAAGTGCTGGTGTGACAGCGGGTATTGGTGAAAACTTTGCTTTGCGTGTAGAAGGCTCAAAACGTAAAGCCAATGATTATATTGCACCGGATTATTTTCATGAGCATGATGACGAATTAGAAAAAGAACGTCGTGTGGGCAATACTTTTGCTGAAGGGCAAACAGTCAATATTGGCGGATCATGGATTCATGATCGTGGTTTTGTCGGTCTGTCTTATAGCAACCGTCAGGATCAGTATGGCTTGCCAGGGCATAGTCATGAATATCATGGCTGTGTTTTACATGGCGATCATTTTCATGGTTGTCCAACACCTGACCCAGATGCACCAGTCCATGAAGAGCATGGTGGACCATGGGTAGATTTAAAATCTGAACGCTATGAAGTACGCACCGAACTGGAACAGCCTTTTGCCGGTGTTGAAAAACTACGTGCACATGCCAGCATTACCGATTATGAACACGATGAACTTGAAGAAAATGAAGTGATCAGTAACTTTAAAAGCAAAGGTTATGACGGTCGTTTAGAGTTGGTGCACGTGCCAGTTGCAGGTTGGGAAGGGGTGATCGGAACCCAGATTTCACAGCAAAAAATTAATCTTGCCGCATCAGAGCATGACCATCATGAAGATGGCGATGAGGACGATGAAGAACATCATGTTCATGGTTCAGGGGTCGTGATGCCGGACACAAAAACTGACAAATTCAGTCTTTTTGCTTTAGAACATAAGCAACTTGGCGATGTGCATGTTGAACTTGGTGCGCGTGTCGATCATCAAAAAGTGAAAGTAGATTCGGATCAGAAAGATTATTCGGGGACTGGTGTCTCTGCATCCGCTGCTGCCAACTGGGAATTTGCACCGAATTACAAACTTTCTGTAGTGGGATCTCATCAGCAGCGTTTGCCTTTAGCTCAAGAACTCTATGCTAATGGCTTGCATTTTGCGACCAATACCTATGAACTCGGTAATCCTGATCTCGATAAAGAAACTTCAAATAATCTCGAATTAGGTCTGCATTATGAAGGGGATAAACTGGATTACCATGTGCATGTCTATCACAACTGGTTTGATGATTATATCTATGGCGAAACGGTAGCCCAGAAAGGTAATTTACGTGGCGTGCAATATACCCAGGACAAAGCCAGATTCTATGGTACAGAAGCACAAGCCGGGTATCAGATAAATGATATGTATAAGCTCAGCGTCTTTGGGGACTATGTACGTGGCAAGATTGAAGGCGAAAATGCACCACGTGTACCTGCAGGTCGCTTAGGCACCAAAGTAGAAGCAGACTTTGCCGATGGCTGGTCAGGTTTGGCTGAGTATTATCATGTCTTTAATCAGGACAAAATCGCCAGCTATGAAGATGAAACCCAAGGCTACAATATGGTGAATGTTGGCCTGAGTTATGCCAATAGCATTGCAGATAACAATGCTTATCGAGTTTATTTCAAGGCCAATAACTTGCTCGATGATCAGGTGTATTCACATACTTCCTTCCTGTCGAATATTCCGCAGGTGGGTCGCAACTTTACTGTCGGCGTGCAGTATGATTTCTAACAGGTCTACTGAAATAATCGACCAAATCATCTAGATCTCACTGAAATCTACTTGAAAAATCATAAGATAAAACCTAGCCTGAGTATATTGGGTTAGGTTTTTTCTTATGCGTATCTTTCAACGAATTCACAATAAATTGAACTGGTCGAATCGCCGTTATGCGACTTTGATCATTAGTATGCTGGCTGTGGGTTATTTGGCTTCGGCAATCTACCACACGTATAAGCCTTTGCCGGAAGGTCTGAATTACACGGGCAAACTGCGTCATGCCGAAGTCAAGTTTCTGGCCGATCAGACTTATCTGGATGCCGAAGGAAAACAGCATTTAGATCATCGCATTTTTAATGAAATGCTGAAAATGATTGAAGAGGCCAAATCGCTGATTGTGCTGGATATGTTTTTATTTAATCAGCAAACCGGTGCATCTACGCAGCATCATCAGGCACTGAGTAAACAGTTGAGTGATGCTTTAATCAGTAAGCGTCTGCTGCAGCCTGAGGTAGAAATCAAATTTATTACCGATCCGATCAATTCGGTCTATGGTGGAATTAGATCCGAGCAGTATCGGGAATTACGTCAGCACGGTATTGATGTGATTGAAACCAATCTGACGCCGTTGCGGGCTTCCAATCCAAGCTGGTCCGGCTTCTGGTATATCTGTTGCCAGGGCATTGGCAATAATCCGGAAACAGGCTGGTTGCCGAATCCATTTGGAACAGAAAAAATTACCCTGCGCAGTTATTTTGATTTGTTTAACTTTAAAGCCAATCATCGCAAAACTATGGTGGTGGATACCGATCAAGGCTGGAAAGCACTGGTCACGTCCATGAACCCGCATGATGGCAGTTCGCGGCATTCCAATATTGGCTTATTGGTCTGGGGTAGCACAGCCGTCGATATTCTGAAAACAGAACTGTCTGTAGGCATGATGTCACAAGCGAATATGCCAGCTATTGTCGTTGGGGATTTTCAGGCAGACATTAGCCAACCACAAGTTCAGGTGCTGACTGAAAAAGCCATTTATGATGCGATTCTGAATCTGATTCAGACCGCGAAAGCCAGTGAACAGATTGATCTGGCAATGTTTTATCTGTCTGAGCGAAAAATTATCAAAAGTCTGATAGCGGCCCATGAACGTGGTGTCAAAGTCCGGATTTTACTCGACCCAAATAAAGATGCCTTTGGCCGTGAAAAGAATGGAATTCCAAATCGGCAGGTGGCTTCAGAATTGCACGAAGCGGGTATAAATGTACGTTGGTGTCATACTCAGGGTGAGCAATGTCATAGCAAGATCCTAATGAAGCGCAATGCTCAGCAAGCTGAAATGATTTTAGGTTCGGCCAATTTTACGGTACGCAATTTGAAAAACTATAATCTGGAAACTAATATGCGCGTGGTGGGTCAGCCTCAGGCCGAAGTCTTCCGGGATGCCCAGCAATATTTTGAGGGTGCATGGTCAAATCTAAATGGCCGTTCGATGAGCGTAGATTACACTCAATATGCAGAAAACTCGTTCTTTAAATATTGGCTGTATCGTTTTATGGAATGGAGCGGCTGGTCGACGTTTTAATTTTAAATCCCTCCTGACCTCCCTTTTTAAAAAGGGAGGAAAGTCCCTCTTTGAAAAAGAGGGAGTTAGGGAGATTTTTTATTATCAGCTTTTTGATTCTGGATTCGGCGGAACCAGCTGATCCAGCTCTTTATCCGTTAATTCATCCAGCTCAGAAATATCGGTTTTAATTTTCCATTGCGCTTCATCATCAACCGGATTTGGTAAACGCGCTTCTAACCAGTCACAAACTACATCGGGTGGGAAATCTGCGTGATTACACTGGATCACCCAAGACAGGAAATCTTTGGCTACACCATTCATATATGGCGGTGGCGAAACTGGAAGGAACTGAGTTGGGAGGCGTTCATTTTTAGAAATATAATTCAGGACATGACCTAATTCTTGCACAGTTTGCCAAGCCAGCGGATGATTTACATTGATCTGAAACTTAAACCACCATGCCTGTTTACCATCTGAACCATAGCTATCAATCCGTTCTTTCTGAACACTCGGCACTTTAGAAAAATATTCATGTAAACGATCGAAATTTAAATCAGACACAGTATTCAACTCGAAACATTAAAAAAAGTAATTTTAGCATAAAGCAGTAGCCTGCCGACGTGCCTGTCAGATTGAAAATAGGCGAGCGCATTACAAAAAATTGCAGCTCCAATGAGCTTATCCATATTTTCTGCACCTATTTTGTTTAAAATATAAGCAGATTATTCGGAGGAAGCTCAAATGAGAATCGTACTATCGAGTGCAATATTGGCTGCATTGCTATTAGGAGCTTCTGCACAAAGTATGGCTGGCAATGCTTGGGTGGGTTATGGTGGTGTAGATCGATCCACACCGAATTATCGCAGCGCTCCACGATCTTATGATCCACCACGGCAGCATTATCCGCAACGTCCGCTGCCACCAAGACCACATTACCCGCAACGACCACCATATTGGGGCTATCCACCTGCACAGAGTCAAAGTGGATTAAACATTCAGTATCAGGCACCGACCACTATTTATCAAAATTCGAATAGTTATAGCTGGGTCAATGGTGATCCGAATGTTGCCCGGATTGAAAGTTCGAGATATACGGTAATTACCGATTGGCAGCGTTTAGGGTTACCAGCACCACCGCGTGGCAGCTACTGGATTTATGAAAACGGACGCTATGTGCTGGTGCCGAATCGTTAAACTGCTCTAAACTCTGAACGGATAATTCAGTTATAAACGTCAATAACTCAAAAAGACCAAAATAGTTCCCTCTCCTGTGAGGAGATGAGTAGCACTGCTACGCAAGGGAGAGATTGCTTGAGATAAATCTCCCAAAACCCTAAACGAGGCTTAAGTATTACTTTAAGCTGAAGTGCAAAAAAAAGAGGGCTTAAAAGACTATGCCAATTCATCATCTTCTGGACGCGGTGTTTTGCCAAGGGGTAATGGCTTTTCACTATGTTTGTCACGAATCACGGATGGATAAGTCCATGAGGCATAGCGCACCACTAATATCGCAAAGGCCAGAATCAGAATCGAACCGGTAATAATCACCAGATCCATGCTGGCTTTATGCGTGTGTTGAATATCTGCAATCAGCAAACGGGTCAGTGCAGTAATGGCAATATAAATCAGGAAACGTACTGGCATATGGTTGGTTTTGAAATAGATGCCGACCATGGCACCAAGTTCCAGATAAATAAACAACAGAAGAATGTCGTCAATGGTGGCGAACTGTTTCACGGTCAGAATGTCAATGACGGTATGGCCAGCGGACCAGATCACCATACAGCCAATAATAAACAGCGCAATATAATGAAAGCTTTCTACAGCAAGATTACCAAGACGGTCGAGGAGGGCTTCAAATTTTTCAATTTTTGGACGTGATTTAGACATATTATCCTCCTGATTTTTCATATGAAATAAAGATAGTTACAGAATAACGTGCAAAGATCATGCACAGAATGATTGAATGAAAAATAAAGATTAAATTATTTGAACTTTTGCGCTTTTTTTAGACTAAATTGCTATATTGTATGGGTGGTAACATTGAATAAATAGGAGAAAAAAGTGTTAGATAAAATTCAAACAAAAATTAGCCAATTAGAAGCCGGAAAAAAATTAATCCTCGGCGTAGGCATTAAGGCTGAAGATATGCAAAAGGTGGTGGAACTCTGCGAGTCTTTAGAGTCAGAGGGGAATATCAAAATTGTGAATAAACATCTGAATCCGAAGAGCAATAATCAGCCGGATACCTTACTGATTCAAAAAGTTTAATTGTTGCATTTTCATAAAAAAACGCCTGCTGATGCAGGCGTTTTTTATTGCAGATTTTCAGCTTAAGCTTGAGTCGTGAAATAATCTTCAGAGAAGTTCATGATGACGTCAGAACCTGATTTCACTTTAGTAATGCGTAATGCCAGTTCAGGCAGAATGCGTTGTACAAAATAACGTGCCAGAGCGAGTTTATTTTGATAGAACTCACCTTCTTTATTTTTCGCTGCATTGGCAATGCGCGCAAACATATAAGAGAAACTCAACAGACCTACAGCGTGCAGATAGTCGACTGCGGTCGCATTCGGAAAGTCATGACTTTCTCTTGCTGCTTCCAGAATATACTGAGTCACTGATTCAACTTCAGTCGCTGCATCCAGTGTGGCATCTTTAATGAAGTTCAGGTCTGCATCCAGACTATTGGCAAAGTCACGGATTTCAGAGATATATTCAGAGATATATTCGCCGCCACATTTAATGGTTTTACGGCCGATCAAATCTTGTGACTGTACGCCGTTGGTGCCTTCATAGATCTGGGAAATACGCAGGTCACGGATACATTGCTCCAAGCCCCATTCACGGATATAGCCATGACCACCGAAGACCATTTGTGCATCTAATGTCGCTTGGAATGCGGTATCCGTTAAATACGCTTTCGCGATTGGTGTTAATAGCGCAACACGGTCATTGGCTTTTTTCACCGCTTCAGGATCAGTCGAGAATTTGGTGATATCCAACTGTTGACCTACATACACGGCGAATGCACGTGAAGCTTCATTATTGGCACGTACATTCAGCAGCATACGGCGTACATCACCATGCACTAGAATACTGTCCGCAGGTTTGTTTGGTGATTGAACGCCAGCCGCGCTGCGACCCTGTAAACGGTCTGTCGCATATTGCGCAGCGTTTTGATAAGCGAATTCAGAAGCACCTAGGCCTTGGATACCCATCGACAGACGTTCATAGTTCATCATCACGAACATTGCAGCGAGACCTTCATTTTCTTTACCAACGAGGTAACCTTTCGCACCGTCAAAGTTCATGACACAAGTTGCTGATGCCTTGATTCCCATCTTGTGTTCGATTGAACCTGGGCCGACCGGGTTACGTTCGCCAATAGAACCATCTTCATTGACCAAGAATTTCGGTACGATGAAGAGGGAAATACCACGAGAGCCGGCAGGCGCATCTGGGGTTTTTGCCAGAACTAAATGAATGATGTTTTCCGCCAGGTCATGGTCACCGCCAGTGATGAAAATCTTGGTGCCGCTGATGCTATAAGTGCCGTCTTCGTTACGTTCAGCTTTGGTCTTGATAATACCCAGATCAGTACCGGCATGTGGTTCAGTTAAGCACATGGTGCCTGACCATTCGCCCGAATAAATTTTAGGTAAATAGGTTTCTTTTTGTGCTTGTGAAGCATAGCTATTCAACGCCATGCCTGCACCAACAGAAAGCAGTGGATACAGCATGAAAGACGGGTTGGTCGCGAACAGCATTTCATCAGAAAGTACTGTCAGCATTTTCGGCATTTCCTGGCCGCCCCATTCCATATCTGCGCCCAGACCAATCCAGCCGCCTTCTGCATATTGTTTGAATGCTTCTTTAAAGCCAGCAGGTGTGGTCACATTGCCATTTTCAATTTTTGCGCCTTCTTCATCACCTGTACGGTTCAGTGGAAGCATGACGTTTTGCGAAAATTTTGCCATTTCTTCAAGAATCGCTTCTGCTGTCCCAGCATCCAGATGCGCTAGATTTTCATTGGCCTGCCAGAACGGTTCTGCATTGAAGACATCGTTCAGGATGAATTTCATATCGGCAAGTGGCGCGTTATAAATTGGCATGGTGTGTCACCTGTTTATTGTTTGATTAAATGAGTTTTAATCAGTCTAAAACACTCAAAATCTGAATGTTAGACGACTAAAGGTTAATTCTGTAACTCTTTATAAAGAAAAAGGACTGCCTGTTGATTGACCGTCCTTTTTCTGAAATGTAGCTAGTCTGAGACTAACTTAGAATGCAAAGTGTTCCGCATCCAGGTTCATCAATGGCTCTACACCTGTCGCAATCACTTCAACGTGTGAACGAACGCGTGGCAGGATTTTCTTGAAGTAGAAGCGTGCTGTCGTCACTTTGGCATTGTAGAAATCAACCTCAGTGGTGCCCGCAGCCAGTTGCTCCTGAGCAACCAATGCCATACGTGCCCATAGGTAAGCTAGAGTGACATAACCAGAGAAGTAGAGGTAATCGACTGCAGCCGCACCCACTTCTTCAGGGTTTTGCATCGCGCGCATACCAATCTGCATGGTCAGATCGCCCCATTCTTTGTTCAAGGCAGCCAATGGTTCAACGAATTCTTTCATTGCAGCATTGTCTTTGTGCGCTTCAGCAAATTTATGGATGATCTTGGTGAAGTCTTTCAACATTGCACCTTGCGTACCCAATACTTTACGGCCTAACAAGTCTAGTGCCTGAATTTCAGTGGTACCTTCGTACAAGCAGGCGATACGTGTATCACGTACGATCTGCTCCATACCGTGCTCAGAAATAAAGCCGTGACCACCAAATACCTGTACACCGTGTTTCGCAGCTTCAGAACCAGTTTCAGTCAGGAACGCTTTTGCGATTGGTGTCAGCAATGACAGGATGTTGTCTGCAAATTTACGGTCTGCTTCTTCTGCAGCATGTTCAACTACGTCAGCATATTGTGCTAACAGGTAAACCAGTGCACGACCACCTTCTGCATATGCTTTTTGAGTTAAAAGCATGTTACGTACCGCAGGATGCACAATGATTGGATCTGCTTCTTTTTCAGGTGCTTTAGGACCAGAAAGAGAGCGCATTGCCAGACGATCTTTTGCGTATGCAAGCGCGCCTTGGAATGAACCTTCAGATGCTGCAAGACCTTGAACTGCTGTACCGATACGTGCTGTGTTCATGAACGTAAACATGCAGTTCAAGCCGCGGTTTTCAGGTCCAATCAGGAAGCCTTTAGCATTGTCAAAGTTGATGACACAAGTCGCGTTACCATGAATACCCATCTTGTGTTCGATCGAACCACAACGTACACCGTTACGCTCGCCAATAGAACCGTCAGCATTTAGGTTGAATTTTGGCACGATGAATAATGAGATACCTTTGGTACCTTTCGGTGCACCTGGCAGGCGAGCAAGTACGATATGGATAATGTTCTCTGCCATGTCGTGTTCACCAGCAGAGATAAAGATTTTCTCGCCAGAGATTGCATAGCTACCGTCCGCTTGTGGTTCAGCTTTGGTACGGATAATACCCAGGTCAGAACCCGCATGGGATTCAGTTAAGCACATGGTACCCGTCCACTCACCTGAAACCAGTTTAGGCAGGTAAGCGTCTTTTTGTTCAGCTGAACCATGATGTTCTAAAGTACGAACCGCACCGTGAGACAGGCCAGGGTACATGCCCCATGCCCAGTTCGCAGTACCCACCATTTCAGAAATCGCGATACCTAAAGAGTTCGGTAAGCCTTGACCGCCGTATTGTTCTTCAGCAGAAAGAGAAGGGAAGCCAAGCTCGATGTATTTTTGGTACGCTTCTTTAAAGCCAGTCGGAGTCGTAACAACGCCGTCATTCCAGGTACAGCCTTCACGGTCACCGGTCTGGTTGATCGGAGACAATTCGTTTTCACAGAAGTCGGCCGCAGCTTCTAAGTACTGATCTACCAGCTCACGGCTTACGTTTTCTTGGAATGCAGGGAGATTTGCATAGTGTTGTTCAGCATTTAATAATTCATGCAACACAAATTGCATATCACGTAAAGGCGCTTTGTATTGTGGCATATCGGTTTCCTCAATACTGGTTGAACCAGCGTTATAATCTTAGATGAACTAAAACCTGTCTTCACTGACACGGTTTGGAATGATCTAATCGTGCAACAACTTCCCCTGCGGTACAAGCTTTTCGGGGTGTTTTCTTGGTGACTGTAAAGTCAAAGATTAATCTGCATGACGCATTAAAGGTCTTGAGTATAAAGACTTTAGCCATATTCTGCAGGAAACGAATAGTCAACTGTATGCATGAAAGAGCACGCAATAAAAAAGCACCCGAAGGTGCTAGTCGTGAAGCCTTGATTCCTATGCATTAATAGGTAGAGGCTGTGGGCTGGAAACGGACATGACATTTGCCATTGATAGTTTGTTCGCTCATCTTGATCTGTGCAGCAGTCCCGTCTTTTTTGCCTTGACAGGCTTGCAGCATGGCTCGTTGATGTGCCTGATGTTGAGCGAGGCGCTGATCAAACTGTTTAGTCAATTCTGCACGTTTGGCATCCGTCAAGACTTCACCGTGCATCATGCCTCTACGCATATCAGCACGCATTGGACGATGCTCAGCTTTCATGTCGCGATGGCTTTTCATCTCTTTACGATCTGCTTTAAAGACCATCTTGCAGGTGCCGTCTATGGTTTTATCGCCAGTCTTGATTTGAACGGCCGAGCCCACAGCTTTATTGTCGCAGGCCTGTTGAAGCTGTTTGGCAAACTGCATGCGTTCTGCACGCTTTGCCTTAAACTGCTCACGCTGTTCGGGAGTTAGATGCTGTTTTTTGCCTTCATGATGTTTCATCATGTGGGGATGATCATTGCTTGGCACATTGCTGGTGGATTGACAGGCAGTCAACGCACCCATTGATAAAACACTTGCACTGATTAAAGCTATTTTTGTCATGGTTTGCATTGTATTTATCCCCGTCAAGAAGCTGATTCTATGTCAGATAAAGATTAAACAATAAAGATGAAGAAACAATGAAGAGTTTTTTGCTGCGGTGTTCGCTACAATAATGAATATAGAAGAAAAATTGAGATTTTAGTTTTGAACATTCGCCGTATTCCCATTGCATTACGTCTATTTTTGACCGTGCTGTTGACCACGTTGGTCATTACCACAGTGAGCCTGGGTGTATTGCATCTGAATATGCAGCGTAATTTCGCCCGTTATGTCGCCGATGTCGAAATGCAGAAGCTAGATTATGTGATTGAAAATCTGGCAGATGTCTATGCGGTCTATCAGGACTGGGGCAACGCGATTCAGGCACAGATTCTCCAGATGGAAGGTGAAGCCGCACCAGATGATTATGACCGATTATCACGCTGGTGGCTGCGCCGTCAGTATGATATTGCCTTGCAGCAGCGTTATTTTCAGGAACAGACTCTGGCTCAGGTCGCACCCAGTATGGTAGATCCGGCGCTGCCACAACGTCAGGTCAATGAAGAAGAATTACGTGTGCTGGCATCTAATTTGCCTTCACAGTTTCAGCCCTTTGAAGGCTTGAAATTCCCGCTCAGCTCCAATCAGAATCTGTTTAGGGCTGATCGCAAGAATGGGGAACAGCCAGCACAGCAGCCGACCGGCAAGAAACAGTTTATCCAGATGCCGGATCGTCTTGGTCTCAGTTCACGTCTTTCTCTGTATGATGCCAAGCGTCGTTTTGTGGTCGGTGAGGCTTCGGATGAGCAGGTCTCTTATCGCCCAATTATGGTGAATAACCAGATTGTCGGCTATTTGGGCTTAAAACCGGTTCTGGATCAGGATGATGCCTTAAGTATCAATTTCTTTAGTAACCAGAAGCGTTATTTATTTCTGGTTTATGCACTCAGTATTTTGGCGAGTCTGATTGCGTCCCTGTTATTGGCGACTTATTTCAAAAAGCCGATTCAACGGCTGCTCAATGGCACACGTGCCTTGACTCAGGGAAATTATCAATATCAGGTTAAAGTGAACCGGAATGATGAATTAGGTGATTTATCCAATGAATTAAATGCATTGGCGGTGATTCTGGATCAGCATGAAACCTCACGCCGTCAGTGGGTGGCAGATACCTCACATGAGTTAAAAACGCCACTAGCAGTCTTACAGGCACAGATTGAAGCGATGCAGGACGGAATCCGTAAACCAACGCCTGAACATTTTGCTTCCATGCTGGCTCAGGTGAACAGTCTGAAAAAACTGACCCAAGATCTGGCCGCATTGGCACAGGTCGATGCCCAGCAATTGCAATTCTATTTCTCGACGGTGAATCCGTGGGAGGTTGTGCAGCAGGAACTCATTAACTTCCAGCCGAACTTTGAACAGGCTGAATTAGTGGTTACTGCAGATGGCGAAGGAACTGATTTAAATCTGGATCTAGATCGTTTTAAACAGATTGTGGCGAACTTGCTGAGTAACAGTATTCGCTATACTGAAGCAGGCGGGCAGGTGCATATTCATACCACACAGGATGATAAAGAATGGACCTTATATGTCGATGATAGTCCGTTTGGTCTGACTGATGAACAACTGACGCGTATTGGTGAGCGTTTCTACCGTGTCGATGATTCTCGTACCCGGGCGACTGGCGGAACCGGACTGGGTTTGGCATTATCATGTAAAATTACACAGGCGCTGGGCGGCAGCTTAAGCTTTGCACATTCACCACTGGGTGGTTTACGATGCAAGCTGAGCTTTCCTAAACAAGTGAAACCATAAAGGAAATATATTGATGAAACATGTCATGCTGGTTGAAGATGAAATCGAACTTGCACAGTTGGTGCGAGACTATCTGGAAGCTGCTGGTTTTGAGGTCAGTATGTTTCATGATGGGCAGGAAGCATATAACAGTTTTACCCAGCGTAAACCGAGTCTGATGATTCTGGACTTGATGGTGCCGCGTATGGACGGCCTGACCATTTGCCGTAAGGTACGTGAACAGTCGGATTTACCGATTATTATGGTGACTGCACGTACTGAAGAAATTGACCGTGTGTTGGGTCTGAATATGGGTGCAGATGATTATCTCTGTAAACCATTTAGTCCGAAAGAACTGGTCGCGCGTGTACAGGCTGTGTTACGTCGTCTGGATCGTAAATCAGAACCGGAAAGCAATGATTTATTCCGTATGGACAAATCACAACAGCGCATCTGGTATCAACAAAAAGCCTTGAATTTAACGCCGACCGAATTCCGTTTACTGGAGTTATTCCTGGAACATGTCGGACAGGTCTATTCACGTGCGCAATTGCTGGATCATATTAATCCGGACAGTTTTGATGTGGCTGACCGTGTCATTGACAGTCATATCAAGAATTTACGCCGTAAGATTTCAGATGCGGCTGAAACCGGCAACCGTCATGAGTGGATTCAGGCGGTGTATGGGGTCGGTTACCGTTTTGAATATCCTGAAGACTGATTAAGTTTTTAATGTTTAAGAGAAGCGAATAGGTGAGAACTTATTCGCTTTCTTTATAAAGCATTATTTTTTTTGATTTTATGAAAAGAACAGTACACTTGTATAATGCCTCCTGGATCATTTTAGAGGGTTCTGAAACCTATGGTTTGGATGGTTAAGAATTTATTCTGATCGAGGGCGAAAAACTGTTGGCTATCAATATTTTAATTTATTTCAATATAATAATGAATGCAGTCTCTAGTATCCTCACAGATTAAAGGAAATCTTGCCCAATTTTTTAAAATGCCTGTTTGGGTGAAACCTGATTTAATCAGGACGTTTTTTGATCTGGTATGTTCTGCATCATAAAAAGTCTCAATTCTTTCAAGAGTGCTATTATCTTTTAAATAAGTAAGTACAGCTTTTAGTGACTCTTGCATGAACCCTTGTCCTTGAAATTTTTTTCCTAGCCCAAAGTGGATTTCCCCACAATTCTCTTTATTAAAAAACAATACAATTCCCAGAGCCAAATCGGTTTTCTGGTCGCTGACAATCCAGGCAAAATTTTTATCTGGGTCTTCCCAGTTGACCCCACACCAATTTTCCAACATGTTTTTTGTCTGACATATATTTTTATGTGGCATTCTCTGGAGGTATTTGCTCGCTTCCCAGTCTCCGAAATATTCAGTAAAGAGAGAATTTTCATCCCCAGTCTGAAATTTACGTAAATTTAGACGATCAGTTTTTATAGGCGAAGCTAATACTTTGCGAGTTTTCATAGTTATTTAATTTAAAATTCTAGCCTTAGTTTAAAAATATATGATCAGCTTCTTCTAGTACAGCTTAAATGCTCCTAAATAATTTAATTCTTTGCTGATCTACTTTCTTCAATTTTGCCACCACCAGCTTATAAGAATTCAGCACCAAATCTTTAATCAAAGATTCATCCAGATCTTCATCCTCGTAAACTGAAATCCAATGCTGTTTATTCATATGCCAGCCCGTATGAATATAAGGATAAATATCCCGCAGCATTGCACCATGCTCAGGCTCGACTTTTAAATTAATCGCAGCTTTTCCTTGCAAATGAAAAGTCAGCATAAAGACTTTATCCATGACTTTAAATACATCACAACCTTCACCAAAAGGCTGAGTGACAGTGACTTCCGGCAGTTTTAATGCAGTCGATGAAGCAACAATGTGTAGGGTCATAAGTTATGGATAGCTCATCATAAAACTGTGGATAATGCTTAAATTATCCACAGTTTTTATTTTGGATGTGAATAAATTAAGACGAACAACTCACCATGACTTCAGGCACATCACTTGGTAATGGTGCTAAATCTTCAGGCTGTTCCAAATCTGGCTGTTTTAGATAAGGCTGACTGAGTAATTTAAACAGACGACCTACTTCAGAAAAATCATCCCGCTCTGCCAGTTCAATGGCTTTCTGTGCCATATGATTACGTATAATATAATGTGGATTGATCAAGTGCATGGCGGCGTCTAACTCTTCAATATCCTGTTGTTCTCGAATGCTTTCATATTGTGTCAAAAATGCTTCAAACTGACGACGATCCAGACAATCATCTTTAAGGGCTTCATAGTCTTTATTTTGCATACGGATAAAACTTTGGGTGTAGTCCAGTTGTTCACTCTGTAAAATGCGCAGAAAGGCCATTGCGCAGTCAAAACTGTCTTTATGGAAACTTGGCAAGCCCATTTTCTGGTTTAAACCATGTTTATAATGCTCTAAAAATGTTGGCTCATAGTGCTCCAGACACGCTGCTAAATCCTGTTTCCATTGTTCTTTGTCATAATCTGTAGGGCAGAGCGGCACCAGATTGTTTAACCATTGCCACAAATTCCAGTGTCCGATACTTGGCTGCTGCTGATAGGTATAACGCCCTTGATAATCCGAGTGGTTATTGATCCAGTTCGGACGGAAGCGCTCCATAAAGCCATAAGGACCAAAGTCCAAAGTTGAACCGGTAATATTCAGGTTGTCAGTATTCATCACGCCATGTGCAAAACCAACCCGTTGCCATTTGGCAATCATCACCGCAGTGCGCTGAATAACTTTTGTGGCAAAGCTCAGAATCGGCTGTTCGGCTTGCAGGCATTCTGGATAATGCCATTCGATACATTTCTGGGTAAATTCAGCTAGTAGATCTGGCTGATACTGATTGATCCATTCAAAATGGCCGAAACGGATATGACAGTCTGAAGTACGCAACATCATCGCGCCCGGCTCTAGCTTCTCACGCTGAATACCTTGGATTGATGAAGTAAAACCAACTGCATTACTGGATGCTACACCTAAAGCATTTAAGGCATGACCTGCCAGATACTCACGAATGACTGAACGCAGTACTGCACGACCATCGCCCATGCGTGAATAAGGGGTTGCACCAGCACCTTTTAAATGCAGGTCAATGGTCTGATTATTTTTATCCAGAATTTGCGCAATCAACAACCCGCGACCATCTCCCAACTGTCCTGCCCATTGTCCAAACTGATGACCTGCATAGACCATAGCCAAGGGTTCAAATTCAGTAAAAACTTTCTGACCACTACAAATCTCGACCCATTGCGCCTTGTCTTCATCCGACCATTGCAATTGCTCTGCTAAAGCTGCATTAAAATGTCCGGCTTTCGCACCTTTTAACGGCAGCGGAACTTGATGGTGATAGAGGCGGGCGGGCAGTGTTTGATAGCGAGAGTTAAAATACATGGCATCAGTACAGGATTGGAATAAATTTACTATAACAAAGATAGCTGTATAAAACTGTTGTATAAGCGAGAGTTCACGTTATCTTTCGGACATAAAAAAAGCCCCAATCGGGGCTTTAGTGTTCAACAGCTTTTATTGAGAAACTGCAGATTTTTTCAAATTACGAACCAGTAGATTCAAGGTTTGACGATGATGAGAAAGACGCTGTTCAACCAGCTGGAATTCAACTTTCAGCTTGTCATCCATCTGATGGATTTTTTCAGCCATCGATGCTTTCTTGACCTGAATTTCCTGTTCTTTCAGCTTCGCCCAGTCATTTAAAGTTTGGGTAAATGCATCATATTCCTGTGCGATCTTGGTTTTTACCGCCGAGATATCTTCAGAAACATCATGGCCATATACCGCAAGATCCTGTTCAGCATATTTAAACTTCATTGCCAATTCCGCTTTTTTGATATTAAAGCTAGGAATGCGGCGCAAGTTTTTAGCTAAACCAAGTTTAGAACAAGTCCAGATCAACCATTTAGTTGGATCGTATTGCCACCATTTTACGCCGTTACGGTAATCGTATTGGAAAATGTGGTGATAGTTATGATAACCCTCACCCCAAGTTGCAACCGCGAGTACGAAGTTGTCACGTGCAGTATTTTCATCGGTATAAGGACGATTTCCCCACATGTGGCAAAGTGAGTTAATGAAGAAGGTCACATGATGGCTCAGGATTAAACGCATTAATCCACCCAACAGCAACACGCCCCAGACATCGCCGACTGCCCAGCCAATTGGCAATAAAATCGCAGCATGAACAGTAATCACTAAAGGAACGTAGTATTTGTCCTGAAACATCACCACTTTATCTTTTAATAGATCTGGCGCATTTTTATAGTTGGCAGCACCAGATGGATAATCACGTAACATCCAGCCAATATGTGCATACCAGAAGCCTTTATTGATCGAGTACGGGTCTTGATCAACATCATCGACATGACGGTGATGGGTACGGTGACCAGATGCCCAGAATAAAATACTATTCTGTACAGCAAATGTACCCATAATCATCAAGATGATTTTTAATGGTAAAGTGGCTTCATAAGCACGATGTGCCCACAGGCGATGGTATCCTGCTGTAATGCCGAGGCTGCTTACGCCCAGTAAAACAAACATACTGATCCAAGCGGCAGCGCTAAAATCATGGTGATACGCATACAACGGAATCGCAATCAGGGCTACGATCGGTAAAAATACCAATGCAAACACAGCAATCCAGTTGATGGGGGCTTTGGGTAAGGGAGCATTCATCTCCAACAGCACTCCTAGAACCTCGGAAGGTATAACAAAAAGCAGAAACTACTGTTGGTTTTAACAGCAGCCTATCTTGTCCATATTAGCATGTGCCCTAAGGCATCACTAGCATTATTGTACGGTTGTATTGTACTTGTCGGTAACAGAATAAGTAGGGCAGAAGTGACCATTTTGCGAGCGTAGACGGGTTCTGATTTCCGACTAAGTGACTGAGGATTATCACTCTTTCAGAAAATGGAAACCGAATGAATCAGAGGAAAATAGTTGTTCATAATTTCTACAATATTATCAGGAAATTTGCAGAATATAGAGGTTGGGCAACTTAATTTCACTTTCAAATAAAATCTGATTAAGGAAGATTCACACTTTCATTATTACATTTTCGAAATGAACTGGATCAAGAAATACCTAGATCAATCAAGGCTAAGAGAGATTATTTAGAGTTGTTGTAGCATCAATTTTGGATAATCGGTAATCACCCCCTGAATGCCCCAGTCTCGCAGCTGTTTGGCACGGGTGACATCATTGACCGTCCAGACACTGATATTCAACTCGGCAGCCTGCGTGGCTTGAATCAGGTCTTTACTGGCCAGTTCATCCATCCAGCCAATATGACAGCATCCAAGTTCCAGCGCCTGATCAATGGCTTGATGTTTGACATCGGTTTCAATCAATAAACCGCGTTTTAAACGTGAGTTTTGCTGTTTAAATGCATCCAGAATTTTGGCATCAAAGCTGGTAATAATGGCTGCCTGCTCATAGCCTTGTAACTGCTTTTCGACTTCAAACGCGATTTTTTCAGCTGCTTCTTCAGATGCTACGCTTTTAATTTCGACTTCAATATGCTCAAAATTTCGAATGACATTTAAGGTTTGATCGAGCAATGGGGTCGCTTCGATTTTATTCCATTCTGACCAGGCCACTGCGTGATTATATTGGGTAAGATCTTGACGGTTACACTCGTATAGATGCTTCTGCAAACCGGTGGTACGCACAAAGTCGTCATCATGCATGATGATTAAGGCATTGTCTTTGAGCTGACGGACATCAAACTCAACGGCGCGAATGCCAATCTCCTGAATATATTGAAAACCGCCCAAGGTATTTTCAGGGGCTTCGCCACGTGCACCACGATGACCAATTATGCGCATAAGATGCTCATGAGTGGGAAAGTTAAGTTCATTTTGCGAGGGCTACGTGACAGAAGAGTGACACTTTCTATTTTCGTCAGATGTTCTGTAAAATCAAGAGACATCTGACGTGTATTTTTAGATAGCAACTTGAAACATAATTTTACTTTTCGATGCTGTCATTGATATTTTTTTGCCACAGCACTTCGGAACCGCCCTCAGCACGTTGCAGGGTACGTGATGCTACAAATAACCAGTCCGATAAACGATTAAGTAGTTGCAGTGACGCTGCCTGAATATTTTGGTCACGGTGATGTACCGACATGACGCTGCGTTCTGCACGACGGCAAACAGCGCGGGCCTGATGGGCAAAGCTACACACCAGCGTTCCGGTAGGCAAAATAAAGTCTTTGAGCATTGGTAAGGCCGCATTCATTCGGTCGATATCATTTTCCAAAAACTCAATCGATACCGGTTGCACCAGATTAAAACCCGGAATGCAGACTTCGCCGCCCAGATCAAATAGCCAGTGCTGAATCAGGCTTAAAGATTTATCCCAAGCGGCTTGATCTTTAATAGTGCTTGCTGAAATTTGTGCACGTAATACGCCAATCACGGCATTCAGTTCATCGACATCACCCAGCGCGGTAATACGCAAGTCATCTTTGGCAACGCGTGAGCCATCACCAAGCCCTGTAGTACCCGAATCGCCTGTGCGGGTGTAGATTTTACTTAAACGGTGGCCCATATGTGTTCCTTGAATTTTTAATGAAGATAATAAAAAAGGATAATGTCGGTCATAACATTATCCATAAACTGCGCTGTTTTAAAGTTTTTTGCTGTTTAGAGCTTAGTATTTAAAGGTCACGCCGGCAGAAGCGAGACGGCCACCGTTGATGTACCAATCTTTATTGCCATATTGTTCAGTTCGATATTCAACATCACCAATATTTTGAATATTCGTAAATAATTTCACTTGTGGCGTTAGATTTAAATAAGCATTTAAGTCCACAGTTGCATAACCTGAAATTTGCTCTGAATTACTATTGTTTGTATATGACTTTGACCGAGCGATAAGAGATGCACTTATTCCATACTTGTCATTTTCAAGACCTGTAGTAAGAGTTAGTGACTGCTTAGGACGATAAGCAAGCTCTTTACCATTCTCTTTGTTCTCAGTTTTTGCATAAGCATAAGCAGTGGATACAAAAAGGTCATCTTGAGCCCATTTAATACTTGCTTCTCCACCTTTTATCTTGGCAACTGCAATATTTTCATTTTGAGAGTCACCATAACCGATTAGATCTTTAATCTTGGTGTGATAAGCAGAAACTTGAGTGCTCAGATTATCTGTTAGTTTATAGTCTAAACCAAGCTCGTATGAGGTACTTTTTTCTGGAGTCAGATCAGTATTACCTCCCCATTTTGTATAGAGCTCATTTAGACTAGGGGCGCGGAATGCTGTACCAATATTTGTATAGATACTAGCATTTGGTAGAAAGTGATAGCGAATGGCACCTTGTCCAACGGTATGTGTACCAAATCGTTCATTATCTTCTAAACGGACTCCAAGTTGAGTATCTAGAAGGTTATTCTTAAATTGGTGTTGTGCATAGTAACCTTTACTTTCTACGCTTTGATCATTTGCTAGGATGCTATTAGTTTTATAGTTAGCATCGTTATAAGTTGCACCGATTAAAATGTTTTGGTACTTATTAAACTTCCACTTGAGGTTTAAATCTGCTTCATTATTTTCAGTATTATAATGGTCACCGTAATCAATGACATTTTGTTTGTCTTGAACATTTGCTAGATGAGTACCTAAAATTATATTTGGCGAAACGTGGTAACTTAGTTTGGCATTAATGATACGGTTTTTAAACTCACGTGGTGAGGTTGTTGTATTGTAATTACTGCTAAAGATACTAGTACCTTTATTTTCACTGATAGAGATGGAGCTATTTAGCAATTCTTCTTTAATATAACCAAGTTTTGCACTATATCCTTGTTGGTCAAAACTGCCAAGATCATTAGTCGGTAAATTTTCATAAATACGGGTACCATCAGTTTCTAACTGTTGGCCACTAACTTGTGCATAAAATCCGTTATTAGCAACTAAATTAGCTTTTGCAATAGCTTTATAGGTTTGATTCTCTCCATAAATACTAGTAATTTCAGCACCAGTTTTTTCAGGTTTCTTAGAGAGAAGTTGGACAACTCCACCAATAGCATCACTGCCATATTGAACAGAGGCAGGACCTTTTAAAATCTCCACTTGTTGAACATCTGTTGTATCTAAAAAAGAAGGGTATAAAGGACCATAATTATTTTGACTGTTTAAACGTGCTCCATCTTTAAGCACTAAAGTATGAACAGCGTTTGTACCACGAAGTCTAATTTCAGAAACTTGTCCAAAACCACCGCTTTGTTTGATATATATGGATGGATCACGCTGAATTAATTCAGAGATGTTTAAAATAGGATTTGATTCAATAGTCTTCTGATCAATTACTGAAATTCGAGCAGGGACATTTTCAATGTTTTCTGCAGAACGAGTTGCTGTAACCACAATGGTATCTAAAGATGCTTTCGCAACTTTTTGCTCGTTAGCAAAAACAGATGAAGTGGTCCCCAACGCAAGTGCGATCGCACCTACCAAGGCAGTAGGTTGACAATGAAGTGACATGTTAAAGCTCCCTACATTCACTTCCCCGTGAATGATTGAGTTATAGAACACAACAAGCAGGTTTCCGGACTTAAATGTGCAAAGCAGCGACTTTGCTGTATATCCACCTTCCCACATCAAGATGCAGTGGTGTAAACCGAAGAGTTTAAATTGATAGACGTTTCATTTTTTACCGTTGCGGGGGCAGTGCTGGATTTACACCAGCTTCCCTAAAGCCTGAAGGCTTGGACTTGCTGCAAAGTGAGCGCAGTATAAAGTCAGTATGAGTTATATACAATCTGCATAGAGAATAATCCGGATGAACTTTTACGCAAGTCAGAAAAATTGCATTACAATGATTTGCCCCAATCTTACAGATTGTTCAATACATTGGTAGATCTAGAGCCAACATAATATGCGAACCCGTGCCAAAATTTGTGGAATCACCCGAGTTGAAGATGTACATGCCGTAGCCAATGCTGGCTGTGACGCGATAGGATTTGTATTTTATCCACCGAGTCCGCGGCATGTCACTTTAGAGCAGGCTGAAATCCTGATTCAGTCGGTTCCAGCTTATGTACAGGCGGTGGGTTTATTTGTGAATAGTCACGCAGATGAAATCCAGGCGATTTTAAATAAAATACCGCTGGATATTTTACAATTTCATGGCGATGAAACACCTGAACAGTGTCAGGCTATCGCCCAGCAGGTCGGACGCCGCTGGTATAAGGCCATTCAGGTGAAACCTGATCTGGATGTAGTCGCAGAAATTCAAGGTTATCAAGATGCCGGCGCAAGTGCAGTGCTGTTAGACGCATGGCATCCTGAACTGAAAGGCGGCACAGGGCACAGCTTCGATTGGGACACCTTTCCCAAACTCAATATTCCCTTGATCTTGGCAGGCGGTTTAAATCCTGACAATATCGAACAGGCAATTCTCACCACACAGGCGTATGCCGTGGATGTGAGTGGCGGTGTCGAGTCCGCAAAAGGTATTAAAGACCAACAACTCATAGAACGCTTTATGCAAGGAGTCCATCGTGGATCAGCAAAGTACTAGCCAGAACAGTCAGGCAGTTGACTATACCCAATTCCCGGATGAACGCGGGCATTTCGGTATTCATGGCGGACGTTTTGTGTCAGAAACACTTATGGCGGCTTTAGAAGACTTGGAAAAGCTCTATTTCCGTATGAAAGATGATGCGCAGTTTTTGGCAGAATTTGACCGTGACATGGCGTTTTACGTCGGTCGTCCGAGTCCCTTATATCATGCTGAGCGATGGTCGAAAGAGTTGGGTGGCGCACAGATTTACCTGAAACGTGAAGACCTGAACCATACCGGTTCGCACAAAGTGAATAATACAATCGGTCAGGCCTTGCTGGCGAAGCTTTCCGGCAAGAAACGTATTATTGCCGAAACAGGGGCAGGCCAGCACGGTGTAGCAACGGCAACGATTGCAGCACGTTTAGGTCTTGAATGCGTAGTATTTATGGGCGCAGACGATGTAAAACGTCAGGCGATGAACGTCTACCGTATGCGTTTATTAGGTGCGACGGTTGTGCCGGTAGAAAGTGGCTCTAAAACCTTAAAAGATGCCATGAATGAAGCCATGCGTGATTGGGTGACCAATGTTGATTCAACCTATTATGTGATTGGTACTGTGGCAGGTCCACACCCATATCCACAGTTGGTTCGTGATTTCCAGTCGATCATTGGTCGTGAAGCACGCCGTCAGATTCTGGAACAGGCTGGCCGTCTGCCAGATGCACTGGTAGCATGTGTCGGTGGTGGATCCAATGCCATGGGCTTGTTCTATCCATTCCTGAATGACCAAGACGTGAAAATGTACGGCGTTGAAGCAGCAGGTCATGGGATTGAATCAGGCAAGCACTCTGCGCCGTTGAATGCCGGTCATGTCGGTGTCCTGCATGGTAACCGAACTTACCTGATGTCGGATGCACAAGGCCAGATCATCGAAACCCATTCAATTTCTGCAGGTCTGGATTATCCGGGTGTGGGTCCGGAACATAGCTTCCTGAAAGATATGGCCCGTGTTAAATACGTACCGATCAATGATCAGGAAGCTTTACAAGGTTTCCGCGACTTGACCAAGATTGAAGGCATTATTCCGGCGTTAGAAAGCGCACATGCTATGGCTTATGTCACTAAACTTGCACCGACCATGGACAAGGATCAAATTATTATTGCGACGGTTTCAGGTCGTGGTGATAAGGACTTGATGACCGTTGCCCGTATTGATGGCGTGGAAATGGTAGAGATGTAAGCTCCTTAAAGTCCTCTCCTTATAGGAGAGGGTTGGATGAGGTTAAATCTCACAAAAGGATAAGTTAAAAAATCGTGCTAATAAAAATTAGCACGATTTTTTATTGAGTAGATTTTGAAAAAACATGCCTGTATGGAATTAAGAAAATTCACCTTGCGCGCGCTCTTTGGCCCATTCGCGTAAAACAAATTTCTGCAATTTACCGGTCGAGGTTTTTGGAATTTCGGTAATCACCACATCCTTAGGCACTTTAAAGCGGGCCAGATGTTCACGGCAAAATTCCATAATTTCTTCTTCAGTGGCCTTGGTGCCTTCTTTGAGCTCAATAAAGGCACAAGGAACTTCCTGCCAGCGTGAATCAGGCTTGGCGACTACCGCTGCAGTCAGCACCGCCGGATGCTGATACAGTACTTCTTCCACTTCAAGCGATGAAATATTTTCTCCGCCAGAAATAATCACATCTTTGGAACGGTCGGTAATTTTGGCATAGCCATCCGGTTGGCATACCGCCAAATCTCCCGTATGGAACCAGCCACCGGCAAAGGCTTCTGCTGTCGCCTCAGGATTTTTCAGATAACCTTTCATCACGATATTGCCACGGAACATGATTTCACCCATGGTCTGACCATCATGTGGCACTTCCTGCATGGTATCCGGATCAAGCACTTTCATGCCATCTTGCAATGGATACGGGACGCCTTGACGGGAGTGCAACTGTGCCTGTTCCTGAATAGACAGATCGCTCCAGCCTGCCTGTGAAGCGCAGAGTGCAGAAGGGCCATAGGTTTCAGTCAAGCCGTAAACATGCGTTACGTTAATACCGATATTGCGCATGCCTTCAATAATTGCTGCTGGAGGTGCGGCACCCGCCACCATCACTTCGACACGATGATCAATTTTGGTCTTTTTCTCTTCAGGTGCGTTAATCAGCATTGACAAGACAATTGGTGCACCGCAGAAGTAATCGACTTTATGTTCAGCAATCAGTTTAAAGATCAGTTCAGCATCAACTTTACGCAAGCAAACGTTGGTTCCACCGTTGGCCGCCATGGTCCAGGCAAAGCACCAGCCATTACAGTGGAATAGCGGCAGTGTCCATAAATAGGTGGCACGTGGTGTCATGCCACAGGCAATAATATTACTGGCTGCGTTAATGTAGGCACCACGATGATGATAGACCACGCCTTTCGGGTTGCCGGTGGTCCCAGAAGTGTAACTTAAGCTGATGGCATCCCATTCATCTTGAGGTAAATGCCATTCAAAGTTTGCATCGCCTTGCGCAATCCAGTCTTCATATTCGATTTGGCCAATACGCTGGTCTTCACCTTCAAACTCTGCATCAGCCACATCAATGACATAAATGTCTTGTGAAACTAGAGCGAGTGCTTCAGTCGCAAGTGCAGTAAATTCAGGATCAACCAATAATACTTTGCTCTCAGCATGTTCCAGCATGAAAGCAAGGGTCTTGGCATCCAGACGGGTATTTAAGGTATTCAGGACGGCACCTGCCATTGGTACAGCAAAATGCGCTTCGATCATGGCAGGGACGTTAGGCAGCAGGACAGACACGGTATCATTTTTACCGATGCCTAATTTTTGGAGTTGGTTGGCAAACTGACGACAACGGTTGTATTTCTCACGCCAGGTAATACGACGCTTACCGTGAATAATCGCGTTCTGGTTTGGATAGATATAAGCTGCACGATCAAGATAGCGTAAAGGTGATAAGGCTACAAAATTCGCGGGGGTACGCGGTAATTCATCATATGCGCTAACCATTGTAAAACTCCGTTCTATATTTATTTTCATATCCTGTTGAAAAGATATGTATTTCTCAGAAATCTTGCATTTATGCTTTAGTCGAGTACGATTTTACAAATTTTAAGTATTTGAATATTAATAAAAATATTTAACCCTACTTAAATCTTTTGAACGCATGGGTTCCCAAGTTTGATTTTTTAGGTATTTTACTCTAGTTCAGCCATTAAAATAATATGAGCCCAGGAAGAATAATGAAAATACAACAGGCGAATGACGTCTGGCGAAACTGGTCGGGGAGCCAGTTCAGTGCCGCTCGGATTGTTCAGCCCAGCCAGATCAGTGAATTACAAAGTTTAGTGAAGACCCATGCACACATTCGTGCAGTGGGTGCAGGACATTCATTTAGCCCATTGGCTAAAACAAATGAGGTGTTGCTTAATCTCGATTTGTTAAAAGGTATCGTTGCCTTTGATCAAGAGAAAACCCAATGCACCGTGCGGGCCGGGACGCGTTTATATGATTTGGGGAAAGATCTGGTACCGATCAATCAGGCCTTAATCAATCAGGGCGATATAGACCAGCAAAGTCTGGCCGGAGCGATTTCTACCGGAACGCATGGCACGGGCATCGATTTACCTTGCATCTCTGCTTTCGTGGAAGGCTTTGAATTACTGACCGCGGATGGAGAGCTGTTGCAATGTCATCGTGAGCAGAATGCTGAGATATTTCAGGCTGGACGGGTGGCATTGGGCAGCTTGGGCATATTGACCCAAATAACCCTGCAAAATCGACCACGATATAAACTAAAAGAACAGATCCAGCTCTGTTCATTAAAAGACATATTTACCCATATTGGTCAATGGAAACATCAGCACCGACATATTGAGTTTTGGGCTTTTTTACATGCCGATCAAGTGATGCTGAAAACTCTGGATGAAACAGAAGATGACATTCAGTCGAGACAAGAGAGCTGGCCTTCGGAAGATGCTTTGCTGACCCTATGTTCGGAATTGACGCGACTCTTCCCAAAGACAAATCCCTATCTGCAAAAACTGCTCGGTGTATTTGCCAAACCGACCTGCTATGTCGATTGGTCGCATCGCATTTTCCCCACCCCGCGCAATACCAGATTTAATGAAATGGAATATCAGATTCCGGTTGAGCAAGGTTTGCAATGTCTGGAAGAGGTTTTAGCGACTTTAAGGAAGCATAAGGTGCCGATGTTTTTCCCGATCGAGTTCCGTTATGTCAAAGGCGATGAGATCTGGCTGAGTCCTTTTTATCAGCGCGATTCAGTTTCCATTTCCATTCATCAGTTCTATAAACAGGATTATCATGCGATTTTTGATCTGGTCGAGCCGATTTTACAGAAATATCAGGGACGACCGCATTGGGGCAAGTTACATAGTATGAGCGCAGCCTCACTGCGCGAACTCTACCCGAAATGGGATAATTTCATGGTGCTACGTCAGCAATTGGATCCACAGCAAAAATGGCTGAATCCATATTTAAAAGAATTGTTTTTATCTGGGAAATGAGGAGAGGGCGATGCAATCAAATTATTTTCAGCAGTTAACACAGGATTTAAAACAGCAGGGCACTGGCACACCGCAACTGATTCTGGATTTGGCGCAATATCGACATAATCTGGAGGTTATGCAGTCGAAATTGCCTGCGAAGTTAAAACCACGTCTGGTAGTGAAGTCTTTAGCCAGCATTCAGCTACTCAAACTGGCCAGTGAAAAACTAAATACCCAGCGCTTTATGGTCTTTCATCTGCCGCATCTGCTGGAGATTATAGGGACATTTCAGCAAGCCGATATCTTGTTGGGTAAACCGATGCCGATTCAGGCAGTCAAACATTTTTATCAAACTTTGTCTGATCAAAATAAAGCCAATGATCAAGTAATTATTCAATGGCTAATTGATGATGTGGAACGATTAAAACAATATCTGCAACTCGCGCAAAGCTTGAATACCTGCCTGAATGTCAATATTGAAATTGATGTAGGGCTGCATCGTGGCGGCGTACAAACGCAGCAGCAATTTATAGCCTTAATGGAGCTGATTCAGGACAACGCGGCTTATATCAAATTCTCGGGTCTAATGGGCTATGATGCACATGTCGCCAAATTACCAAAAATTCTGAAAAGTCCTGAAAAAAGTTATCAGCAATCGCAGCAGATGTATCAACAATACAAAACTATTTTGCAGCAGCAATTCCCAGATTTATGGCATGCAGGTCTGCGTTTTAACGGCGGTGGCAGTCCGACCTTTATGCAGCATTGTCAGCACAGTGTCTGTAATGATCTGGCTTTTGGCTCGATGCTGCTCAAGCCAGGCGATTTTGATTTGGCGAATCTGGCTGAACTGCAATGTGCACTCTGGATTGCCGCACCCATTTTAAAAGTTTTGCCTTGTGGCCAGATTCCCGGTCTGGAGCTGATGAATCATCTTCCACATCAATATAAAGCCATATTTATTTACGGAGGCTATTGGCGAGCAGATTATATTTATCCTGAAAAAAGCCGACCGCATATATTGTATGGCCGCAGCAGCAATCAGGAAATGCTTCAGGTGCCCATGCAGTGCGATATTCATGTCGATGATTATGTGTTTTTAAGACCGACACAAAGTGAAGCGCTGATCCCACAATTTGCCCAGCTGTATGTTTATGTAGAGGGAAAGTTTATCCAGTGGCAGACGTTCCGGGAATAACGAGATTTTGAACTGAAAAATGAGCCTAAGCCTTTAAAGATCAGCCATAGATTTGATGGTAAATCTTATTTTTATTGGGAAAAGGTTTAATCATGCGGCCAAGCCGTGTAAAATTCGAATCGATTTTATTTATCCACCGTTTTTATCTTTTGAGGCTGTGCCTCGATCATAATCTCGCGGTGATATGCTCCATGGTACGGGGCATCACTCCTTAAGGATTTCTTATGCCAATTATCACTTTGCCAAATGGCGATCAAAAACAGTTTGATCACGCCGTATCTGTGATGGACGTTGCTCTGAGCATTGGTCCTGGTCTTGCAAAAAATACCGTTGCGGGTCGTGTTAACGATCGTTTAGTGGATGCGTCTGATCTCATCACTGAAGATGCAACACTACAAATTATTACGCCGAAAGACGAAGCCGGTGTCGAGATCATTCGCCATTCTTGCGCGCATTTGGTCGGTCACGCAGTGAAGCAACTGTTCCCAGAAGCGAAGATGGTTATTGGTCCGGTCATTGAAGAAGGTTTCTACTATGACATCTGGATGCCACGTCCGTTTACTTTAGACGACATGGCAGCGATTGAAGAGCGTATGAAAAAGCTCATCGATCAAGACTATGATGTTGTGAAAAAAATGACGCCGCGTGATGAAGTGATTGCTGAATTTACAGCGCGTGGCGAAGAATACAAATTGCGTTTGATTGCAGACATGCCTGAAGAAACACAAATGGGCTTGTACTACCATCAAGATTATTTGGATATGTGCCGTGGTCCGCACGTACCCAACACCAAATTCTTAAAATCGTTCAAGCTGACTAAAATCTCGGGTGCTTACTGGCGCGGTGATGCGAAAAACGAACAGCTACAACGTATTTACGGTACAGCGTGGGCAGACAAAAAACAGCTTGCAGCCTATGTAAAACGTATCGAAGAAGCAGAAAAACGCGATCACCGTAAAATTGGTAAAGCGCTTGATTTGTTCCATATGCAAGAAGAAGCACCGGGTATGGTGTTCTGGCATCCGAACGGCTGGACCATTTACCAAGTGCTTGAACAATACATGCGTAAAGTTCAGCAAGACAATGGCTACGAAGAAATCCGCACACCCCAAGTGGTCGATTTTACGCTGTGGGAAAAATCAGGACATGCTGCCAACTATGCAGACAACATGTTCACCACGCATTCTGAAAACCGCAACTATGCGGTGAAGCCAATGAACTGTCCTTGTCACGTACAGGTGTTCAACCAAGGTTTAAAATCTTATCGTGATCTTCCTGTACGCTTGGCTGAGTTTGGTTCATGTCACCGTAACGAACCATCAGGTTCATTGCACGGCATTATGCGTGTACGTGGCTTTACCCAAGATGACGCGCACATTTTCTGTACCAAAGAACAGATTGGTCCTGAAGTTGCAGACTTTATCAAATTGACACTGGATGTATACAAAGACTTTGGCTTCGAAGAAGTACAAATGAAGTTGTCGACGCGTCCTGAAAAACGTGTCGGTGATGACAAGCTTTGGGATATGGCAGAAAAATCTTTGGCAGATGCTTTGGATGCTGCAGGTCTTGAGTGGGAACTTCAACCAGGCGAAGGTGCATTCTATGGTCCGAAGATTGAATTCTCTTTGAAAGACTGCTTAGGTCGTGTCTGGCAGTGTGGTACCATCCAGTGTGACTTTAACTTGCCAGAACGTTTAGATGCGTCTTATGTCACTGAAGATAATGACCGCGATCAGCCAGTAATGTTACATCGTGCAATTCTTGGCAGTTTCGAGCGTTTTATTGGTATACTGATCGAACACTACGCAGGCTTCATGCCACCTTGGTTGGCACCAATGCAAGCGTGTGTGATGAACATTACCGATTCTCAAGCTGAGGCATGTGAGTCAGTCGTCGCAAAACTTAAAGAAAACGGTATCCGTGCAATTTCTGACTTGAGAAATGAGAAAATCGGCTTTAAGATTCGTGAACGTACATTAGAGCGTATTCCTTACTTACTGGTACTTGGGGACCGTGAAGTAGAGGAAGGTACCGTAAACGTGCGTACCCGCTCAGGAACAAATTTGGGTACTATGTCAATCGATGCTTTCGTTGACCTAGTAAAAGCAGCCGTAGCCGAACGCGGCCGGTACATTGTGGAGTAACAGCGATTAAACAGCCTGACCGTAATCAACAGGGCGGTAACAAATCAAACCGTCCTGCCTTGAATGATGAAATTCGTGCGAAAGAAGTCCGTCTTGTCGACGAAAATGGTGAGCAAAAAGGGATTGTAAGCTTAGCTGACGCCCTACGCGCAGCAGAAAGTGTTGAACTTGATCTTGTTGAGATCGTAGCAAACGCTGAGCCACCAGTATGTAAGATTATGGACTTCAACAAGCATTTGTTTGATCTTAAGCAAAAGCAGAAAGAAGCGAAGAAAAAACAACATCAAGTCCAGGTGAAAGAAATCAAGCTACGCCCGGGTACTGATGTTGGTGATTACAACGTAAAACTACGTGCAATCATCAAGTTCCTTGAAGAAGGTAACAAGGTGAAAATCACGCTTCGTTTCCGTGGTCGTGAAATGGCGCACCAACAGTTGGGTCTAGCTCAATTGCAAAAAATTGAAGCTGACGTGGCTGAATTCGGTACTGTTGAGCAGATGCCGAAAATGGAAGGGCGTCAAATGGGTATGCTACTTGGTCCTAAAAAGAAAAAGTAAGCACTCATTAAGCGAAAAAAGCCCTGCATATGCAGGGCTTTTTTTATTCTTTAAAATTCCAGGCGCTTTGTATGGCGTACATAATCTGTTGAGCTTGCTGGCGGGAAAACATCGACAGCTGAATCCGGAAAAATCCAAGAAAAATTTGATTCATCAGACCGGGCTGGCACAATTTAAAATCCAAAGTGCCATCGCGTTGACTAATCACATGCGCTGGCATGTTATAGAGCCAGCGTTTGAGGTGCGCTTTGAGAGAATCATAGCGCGGATTCAGAAAACTATACTGTACGGAATGTCGTTTTAAGCACAGGCTGATGCGGAAACCGGCCAAAGTATAATAAATGGCTTGTGAGGTTATTTTGAGTTTGGTTCCCAGCATAAGCAGCGAAAGACCAAGAAAGCCGCCAATATAAATATAAAAGTCAGGAGACTCCTGCCATAAAAATAATAGTCCTTGGAAAAAACTGGAATTGCTACGCACACTGCTGAAATAAAAAATGCTGAATATTCCGACCGGATAACAAAACAGTAAATATCCCATAGCGCGCATGATCGGGCTAGCTTGATGAAACAGGATGTTTTCTGGCACATTCATGGTTTATTTTTATGATCAGAAAGCGTATTGCCTTAATGAGCTTAGGTAATCTGTAGCCAAAAAGAAAGGCCCTTTCGGACCTTCCTTTGCGTACTTAATCAAGCTTATTCCACTGATTTTTCATCGTTTGCAATGAGCAGTTTATTGCCAATCGGGATTTGACGTGGCAATTTTTCTTCTGGAATAATGCGCTGCAAGTCGATGATCAATAAACCATTTTCATAGTCTGCCTGTTGTACCTCAATATATTCATCCAGGCGTAAAGACAATTTAAATGCACGTCGCGCAATGCCTTTGTACAGGAATTCAATACTGTCATTGCTCTGGTTTTCAGGCTTGCCTAGGATGGTCAGCAACTTATTTTCCAGACGAATGTCGAGTTCTTCCTGACGAAAACCCGCAGTTGCCACCACGATGCGGTAATTATTCTCACCACGCTTTTCGATATTATACGGTGGGTAATTCGGTGCATCGCTTTGCATGGCATAGTCAATAAAGTCATTCAAGCGATCAAAGCCAATACTACGACGAAATAATGGATGAAGATTTAAGTTACTCATGATTAGAACCTTCTCACTAAAGCAAAGTTATAAAAACAAGAAAATAAGATCTGTCATGTCAGACATCAACAGCGCATAAGATTGACGCAATCCTTATGCAGAAATAAATATGTGTTTGGAGCTGAAATTTTCAAGATCAAAAAGAAAAAAATATATAAATTTTTAATAAGATTTTGATATTTATTGAAAAATAATTTTAAAATGCAGACTTGTTGTTTCTTTCTAAATCCTCTATGTTGAGTACATCGTCGCATAGTAAAAGTGCAGGGAGTATTAGAAGAAAATGATCGATTTATATTATTGGGGCACCCCCAACGGCCATAAAATTAGTATTGCTCTAGAAGAAATGGGGCTGGAATATCAAATTATTCCAATCAATATTCTGGAAAATGACCAGTTCCAGTCCGATTTTCTGGCTATTTCTCCCAATAATAAAATCCCGGCAATTGTTGATCAGGATGGGCCACATGGCCGCGCCATTTCAATTTTTGAGTCAGGTGCGATCTTGCAATATCTGGGCCGCAAAACAAGTCTGTTTTATCCAGCCGATGAAGTGAAGCGTATTCAGGTCGAACAGTGGCTGATGTGGCAAATGGGCGGTTTGGGGCCGATGCTCGGGCAAAATCATCACTTTAGCCGTTTTGCACCTGAGCGGATTGCTTATGCCACAGAGCGCTATGTCAATGAAAGCAAGCGTTTATATGGGGTGTTGAATAAGCAGCTGGTCGGGCAGGAGTATGTGGCTGGCGAATACTCGATTGCAGATATGGCCATTTTCCCTTGGTTATTACGGCATGACTGGCAGCAGATCACTCTGGAAGACTATCCTGAAGTTTCCAAATATATCGATCGTTTGAATGCTCGTCCTGCGGTTCAGAAAGCGTTGGCAATACAGGTCAGTTAAGCGTCTGCCTTTATGTTAAAATAGCCTTAAGCAAATAAAGCCACCCTTACGGTGGTTTTTTATTGGATGGATATATGAACGATTTTCTTCTGAACTTTACCAAGATTGTTGAAAGTAATACCCGAATTTACTGGAGCATTCTTTTCGGCATTGCTGCATGTTTAGTGCTGTATGTTGCTGAAATTGTGCATATCGATCAGGTGATTGCTGCCCTAAATACCAAAGATCAGCAGATTCTCCGTGCTGCAATTGCACCGCTCAATGAGCAGTATAAGTGGGCGCGGATCATGGCGATGGTGACGGCAGTCGTTTGGTCCAGTTGGGAATACAGTAAAGCCAAGAAAAAAATGGGCTTGAGCCATTAATGCTGTAATGAGCCTATTTTTACTGTTTCTGTCGGCCTTTGGTGCAGCGACCTTACTACCTTTACAGTCTGAAGCGGTTTTGCTGGGGCTTTTAGTGCAGAACAAGCAGCATGCAGTGCTGTTAATTGCCGTGGCCAGTCTGGGCAATATTCTGGGGTCTTGTGTGAACTGGTATCTGGGTCTCAAGATTGAACATTATAAAAATAAAAAGTGGTTCCCGGTTTCAGCAGATAAGATGCTCAAGGCGCAAAAGACCTATCAGAAATATGGTTACTGGTCTTTACTGCTGAGCTGGGTGCCTATCATTGGTGATCCGATTACCCTGATTGCGGGACTATTAAAAGAAAACCTCGTCCGTTTTCTGCTGATGGTCAGCATCGCTAAAATTGGACGTTATCTGTTTGTCTATGCGGCCTTTGCCATGTTCTAAGTCTGAAGCTATTTTCTTGATCCAGTCTTGGATATTATTTCAGAGCGAAATCATTCTTTAAATTCGCTTATTGGGTGAAGATGCTTTTGTTTTAAACAAAGATGCTTTAGAATACTCGCTCCCTTACCTGCAGGTCGTTTTGTAATGGTGCAAACGAGCCGAACAGGTGTTCAAAAGAGGTTGTTATGCCTAAGATGAAAACTCGCCGTGGTGCAGCTAAACGCTTTAAAGCGACTGCTAACGGTTTTAAGCGTAAACAAGCGTTCAAACGCCACATTTTGACCAAAAAATCTGCTAAGCGTATTCGTCAATTGCGCGGCTGTGTAATGGTTCACGTAAGTGACGTTGCTTCAGTTCGTCGTATGTGCCCGTACATCTAAGGAGATTATAAATGGCTCGTGTAAAACGTGGTGTACAGGCTCATCGCCGTCACAAAAAAATTCTTGCTCGCGCTAAAGGTTACTATGGTGCTCGTTCACGCGTTTACCGCGTAGCGTTCCAGGCGGTAATCAAAGCTGGTCAATATGCTTACCGTGACCGTCGTCAGAAGAAACGTCAATTCCGCGCTTTGTGGATTGCACGTATCAACGCTGGTGCTCGTCAAAATGGTTTGTCGTACAGCCGTATGATCGCTGGCTTGAAAAAAGCTCAAGTGATTATCGACCGTCGCGTACTTGCTGACATCGCTATGCATGACGCAGTTGCGTTTGCTGCTTTAGCTTCTAAAGCTAAAGATGCATTGGCTGCATAAGTCTTTATGACTTGAAAAGACCGCTTTTAGCGGTCTTTTTTATGCTTAAATAAAAGTAATCATTTTAAATATTATTTAAAAATCAGTATTGTAAATCTTATATTTTTTAGTCATTGTGAAATTGAATAATTAAAAAACAAGGCTTAAAAACAATGATTCGACTTGCCACTCAACAGGATGTACTGCCGATTGCTCAAGTGCATGTACAAAATTGGCGTGAAAGCTATCAAAATATCATCAAATAAGAAATTCTCGATAAGTTGAGTGTAGAACAAAGAGCCGCCTTGTGGCGTTCTGTGCTTGAACAGGAGAATCGACGGGTATTTGTCTATGAAGAAAATGCTCAAGTTTTGGGTTTTGCTGCTTTTAATTTTCCGGTGGATGCGCCAATCAGTGAATTGAGAGCTTTGTATTTACTGAAACAGATTCAGGGACAAGGTGTGGGGGCTAAGTTGGTTCAATTGGGTTTGGGATTAAGTCGAGAAAAATCCTACCAGTATATGCAGTGCAGCGTATTGAACCTGAATTCCAGTCGTTATTTTTATGAAAAGACCGGCGCCTATTTTGTCAGTGAAGGAGATGCCAGCGATCTGGGCGAGAATCTTAAAGACTTATGTTATCAGTGGGACATTTAATTTTTGAATACTCTGGCCCAGCTGGCTCAACGTAGAAAAATCTAAAACCTGGGAAAAGACGATAGAAAATAAATCAGCCCTTAGAAATGTATGGCTGATTTATCTTTTTATCTCAATATCTCCACCGGTCAATTAAGAGAGCATTTCCGGGCGATCAGCAAATGACAGCTTCGGCTCATTCAAATAATGCTGAAATTTTAAGACAGATACTCAGTCGTGATTCCATCATCTGATGGATGATGAAAACCTATCACAAAATCGTCAGCATTATTTCAAGTTGATGCCTGCTCATGAATATCAAAATATCCATTGAATTCTGCCCGTGATGTTCAAGCTTTTCTGGCAAAATGTTAAAGGCCGAAATAGTAGCCAATCAGACAGATAATCACAGTGATCACAATTAAGGTCAGCACATTTGCAGATGAACTGGATTTGCCTGGGTCCTGAGGTTTTTCTGCTTTAGAAATTTTTGGTGAGCGGTCTTCGGTACTCATACCGACAAATGGGTCAGGTGCAACTTTTGGTGTTAGCTGTGCAGTTTTATAGTGATTGGCGACTTTGCTGATGAATTTAGCACTTAAATCATCAATTTTTTGCGAAAAATGTCGCAGGTTAAGTTGCTGCTCCGGGCTGAGTACTTCGCCATCTGCACGATAGGGATGCTGGATTTTCGTTTGAATAAAGTCATTTAAGGCGTCTAGGCGGTACAAAGTCTGGTGAGCATAATCCGCTGAATAGTCAGTGGGAATTAAGGCCAAATGACTTTCGCTATCGGCTTGAATGGCAGGCATGGTGCCGTAATAAGGCAAATTGGTATATGCAGGTTCGGTAAAATCTTGGGCAAGGCTACTTTCAAACAGTTCATGATCGGTATAGGCCTGAATATCATCCCAGTTTGGGGCTTCCAGATCGACATCAATGCGCTTGGCCAGTTTAGGATTTAGCTCATAACACCAGAATGTTTCATGGCGTAAAGGGGATTGCTGTGATTTAGGTGCTTCGTAATCATTGTCTGCGCTGTACCATTCAGGCAGTTCCTTGCCGATGATCCAGGCAGTTTTGGTTTTAGCGCCATGACTGACAATAAAATGCGCCAGTGGTAATAGCTCGATATTGGCATTCGGATTTTTTTCATCAACCAGTAAATCAGAGCGATGCAAGCTGAGGCGACGCACGCCTTGTTTTTTCAGGCCTTCCAGCCAGATCTGGAAATGCTGGGCCAGCAGGTGTTGTGATATCAGATCCCGAAAGGCAAACTGATGCTGATTAAAAATGGAATGTTGAATCCAACGATTGAAACTCAGGTCTTGAGTCAAATACTCATTGCCGTAAGTGACGAGGGTTAGTTGCTGTTTCCAAATTTGATCGAGTGCCATAGTGATTTGATCTGATTGATATTGTGTTTATCTTATACTTTTTATATTTAATCATGCCAATCTAATTTTCCTTAAAACGCATCTTCATCAAAGTGTCTAAAAACTGTTAGAATGTGGGGTTTTTAAAATATTTTTTAACCTGTTGCTTTGAGAGTTACTATGTCACTGGAAGCCCTGACCACTGAAGCGCTCGCTGCGATTGCAGCAGCTCAAGACCTTGCTGCACTTGATCAAGTACGAGTGCAATTTACGGGGAAAAAAAGCCAGCTCGCGGAACAATCTAAGTCGCTTGGTAAAATGGATCCTGAAGAACGTAAAGTCTTCGGCGCACAAATCCATGCTGTACGTGAAACTATTACCGCTGCATTGACCTCACGTCAGGCAGAATTGCATAAAGCTGCCTTAAAACAAAAACTGGCAAGCGAAACCATTGATATTACTTTACCAGGTCGTGGCCAACAGGTGGGCAGTATCCATCCAGTGACCCAGGTGCAAGAGCGTATTTGCCAGTTCTTTACCAAGGCAGGTTTTACGGTTGCAACAGGTCCTGAAGTTGAAGATGACTATCACAACTTTGAAGCACTGAATATTCCGGGTCATCACCCGGCGCGTGCCATGCACGATACCTTCTATTTCGATGTGAACCATTTGCTGCGTACGCATACGTCTGGTGTGCAGATTCGTACCATGGAAACACAGCAGCCACCAATCCAGATCGTGTGTCCGGGCCGTGTTTACCGTTGTGATTCGGATCAAACCCACTCACCGATGTTTCATCAGATCGAAGGTTTATACGTGGCTGAAAATACCAGCTTTGCGGAACTGAAAGGTTTGCTGATTAACCTGCTGAACGAATTCTTCGAAAAAGATTTGAAAGTACGTTTCCGTCCATCTTATTTCCCGTTCACCGAGCCGAGTGCGGAAGTGGATATTATGGATGAACGCGGTCGCTGGTTAGAAGTATTGGGCTGCGGTATGGTGCATCCGAATGTGCTGCAAGCTGCAGGCATTGATCCTGAAAAATACAAAGGCTTTGCTTTTGGTCTGGGTGTTGAACGTTTTGCAATGCTGCGTTATGGCGTGAATGACTTACGTATGTTCTTCCAAAATGATGTGCGTTTCTTACGCCAGTTTGCTTAAAACAAATTTATACCTCTCCTTAACCTCTCCTTTTAAAAAGGAGAGGGACTCCGCGAAATAGATGGAGTTCTCCCCCTTTGGAAAATGGGGGGCAGAGGGGGATTCTAGAGATTTGAATTACAGGTTTTATATCAATGAAAATTAGCGAAAATTGGCTACGCACATGGGTCAACCCAGCCATCGATAGCGAAAAACTTTCTGATCAATTGACCATGTTGGGTCTGGAAGTCGATGAGCTTGCACCTGCAGCAAAAGCATTTACTGGTGTAGTGGTGGGGGAAGTCCTGACAGTAGAACAACATCCTGATGCAGATCGCTTGCGTGTGACCACTGTCAATATCGGTTCAGGTGAGCCACTGCAAATTGTATGTGGTGCGCCAAACGTACGTGCCGGCATGAAAGCGCCAGTTGCGACCATTGGTGCAGTACTTCCAGGCGATTTCAAAATCAAGAAAGGCAAGCTACGTGGTATCGAGTCACAAGGCATGCTGTGCGGCGCTTCAGAAATCGATTTAGAAGATAAAATTGATGGTTTGTTAGAGCTTCCAGCGGATGCACCAGTAGGTATGAACATTCGTGAATATCTAGACCTTGATGACAACGTGATTGACATCAGCATTACACCGAACCGTGGGGACTGCTTCAGTATTCGCGGGATCGCACGTGAAATTGGTGTGATTAACCAATTGCCAGTAACTGCCCCTGAAATTAAAGAAGTAGCTGCGACTATTAGCGAAGAAAAGAAAGTCGTTGTATCGACTGAAGGCTGCCCACGCTATTTGGGTCGTGTCATCAAGAACGTCAATACCAAGGCTGTGACTCCTGTATGGATGGAGCGTGCATTGGCACGTTCAGGTATTCGTCAGCACAGCATTCTGGTCGATATTACCAACTATGTATTAATCGAGCTTGGTCAACCGCTACACGCATTTGATGGCGGTAAAGTTCAAGGTGCGGTACATGTACGTCAAGCGACGGAAGCTGAAAAGTTAGTTTTGCTCAATGAACAAGAAGTTGAACTCAACGAAAAAGTGATGGTGATTGCAGATGATGAAAAAGCATTGGCCATTGCTGGTATTATGGGTGGCTTGTTTTCAGCAGTCAGCGATGCAACCACTGAAATTTTCCTGGAATCTGCATTCTTCGCGCCACTGCATATTGCGGGTCGTGCACGTAGCTTTGGCTTGCATACCGATGCTTCTCAGCGTTATGAACGTGGTGTCGATTTTGAATTGCCATTGATCGCTATGCACCGCGCATCACAATTGATTGCTGAACTTGCGGGCGGTGAGTTCGGACCAATTACAGTTGCCGAAAATGCGGCTCTATTGCCAACACGTGACGCAATTGAGTTGAATCAAGCACAAGTCGATCAACTGCTGGGTTATAGTGTTGACTCAGCGTTCATTACTGATGCTTTAAGCCGTTTAGGTTGTGAAGTTACAGTAAAAGCAGAAGGCGAGTGGTCAGTGGTACCGCCATCACATCGTTATGATATGGTGATTTACCAAGATTTGATCGAAGAAGTGGCGCGTATTCACGGTTATGACAATATTCAAATCAGCCTGCCTGTGATTGATGTGAAGCTGGCGAAATACCAAGATCAGTTTGAATTGGGCCAACTCCGTCAAACCGCGGTAACTTTAGGTTACCAAGAAGCGATCAGCTTTAGCTTCGCAGACCTAAAGCTTGAAAAGCAACTTAATTCTAGTGTGAATCCATTAGTATTAGCCAATCCAATTTCAAGTGATTTGGCAGTGATGCGTTCAACCTTGCTATCTAGCCTGATTCCTTGTGTTCAGTACAATGTCAACCGCCAGCAAAGCCGTGTACGTTTCTTTGAGCTCGGTCTGCGTTTTGACTATCAAGAAGCCAGCAGCATCCATGATTTAAAACAGATTCCAACTTTTGCATTGATTGCGACTGGTTCACGTCATGCTGAATCTTGGCATGTGAAACCCGCTGCAATGGACTTCTTTGACTTTAAGGGTGATGTAGAAGAAATTTTGGCTGCTGGTCGTGTCAAAGTAGAATATGTGCGTTCAGAGCGTAGCTGGTTGCATCCAGGACAATCCGCAGAAATTCTCGTGAATGGTCAATCAATTGGTTACTTGGGGCGTTTACATCCCTCACTTGAAGACGAGCTTGATCTGGCAACCACATGGGTAGCAGAATTGGATCAAGCGGCTGTTTTGCAAACTTATGTATCTAATTTTACAGAATTATCACGTTTTCCATCGGTTCGACGTGATATTGCGCTTTTAATTAGTGATAAGATTAATGTTAGCGAAATTCAGGGACTTATCGAAAAAACAGGCGGAGAGCTTTTAGACTCAACTTGGTTGTTCGATGTGTACACTGGACAAGGAGTAGAAGAAGGGAAACGCTCACTGGCATTTGCACTTCTCTGGCAGCATCCAAGCCGTACACTGGAAGATGCTGAAATTAAATCAGGTATGGATAATATCCTTCAAGTGTTAGAAAACACTTACCAAGCGACATTGAGGGCTTCATGACAGCACTAACTAAAGCAGAAATGGCTGATCATTTAAGTGAGCTCACGAGTTTAAACCGTCGTGAAGCAAAACAAATGGTTGAGTTGTTCTTCGATGAGATTAGCCAGGCGCTCATCTCAGGCGAGCAAGTAAAACTTTCGGGTTTTGGTAATTTCGAGTTGCGTGATAAGCGTCAACGTCCGGGCCGTAACCCGAAAACGGGTGAAGAGATTCCGATTTCTGCACGCCGTGTGGTCACCTTCCGTGCCGGACAGAAGTTCCGTCAACGTGTGGGAAATGAGCAGGTCAACTGATCTGCTTTTTTAAAAACTGGGATCTAATATTGTTAAGTATCAGTTTTTAAAATAAAAAAGAGAGCCAAAGGCTCTCTTTTTTTTGTACTGAATAATCTAAAAGATTATTGAGCAGCAGCTTCAGAAGCAGCAGTAGCGTCAGCAGCAGCGTCAACAGCAACAGCAGCAGCAGCGTCAGCTTCAGCAGCAGCAGCAGTTTCAGAAGCAGCAACTTCAGAAGTAGCTTCTACAGCAGCAGCATCAGCAGCAGCTTCAGCTTCAGAAGCAGCTTCTACAGCTTCAGATGCAGCTTGGTTAGCGTCAGCAGCAGCGTCGTCAGCTTTTTTAGCACAACCAACGAAAGCTAGAGTAGTAGCAACTGCAGCAGCAATAGCGATTTTTTTGAATAACATGGCATCACTCTCTAAAAATTGAGATTAAAAAAAACCAAAGTTAGTCTGTTAAGTGCTTTTATTGTTCCTAATTGTGTTAGGGACTAACAACGCAGGAGCAGTCTAACTGGTCTGCAAATATGCTATCACTGCGCATTTTTAATTGCTACTGGCAATGATCAAAAAAGTACGGAAAAACGATAAAAAATAAGAAGTTTTTAACAGAAAATAACAATGGAATGAAACATTTAGATTGGAGAAAGGCTTATTAAACACTTAAAAGTTATACAATTTTTAATCTGAACATTTTATTAATCAAAAACTTAAAAATAAGTTTACATAAATCAGGCTTGATTGTTTCATTCTGTAATTTATGTCAACCTAAAAAAGGCCACCGCTTAGGTGACCTTTCATTTGAAATTTTAATTTGAAGCTTTGCGTTTCATCTGATCAAAGAAATCATCATTGGTCTTGGTTTCTTTCATACGATCCAGTAAGAATTCCATTGCCGCCAATTCGTCTTGAGTATGCAGCAGCTTACGCAGAATCCAGACTTTGCGTAGATTGTCTTCCGACATCAGGCGTTCTTCACGGCGAGTACCAGATTTCTTGATGTTCATCGCAGGGAATACGCGTTTTTCTGCAATGCGACGATCAAGGGTAATTTCCTGGTTACCTGTACCTTTGAATTCTTCATAAATCACTTCATCCATTTTACTACCGGTTTCAATCAGGGCAGTAGAAATGATGGTCAGTGAACCGCCTTCTTCGATATTACGTGCAGCACCGAAGAAGCGTTTAGGACGTTCTAAGGCATGCGCATCCACACCACCAGTCAGTACTTTGCCTGATGAAGGAATCACGGTGTTATAGGCACGCGCCAAACGGGTAATCGAGTCAAGCAGAATCACCACATCTTTTTTATGTTCAACCAGACGTTTTGCTTTTTCAATCACCATTTCAGCGACTTGAACGTGACGTGCAGGAGATTCATCAAAGGTAGAAGCCACGACTTCACCACGAACCGTACGCTCCATCTCAGTCACTTCTTCTGGACGCTCATCAATTAGGAGAACGATCAGAATAACTTCAGGATTATTGCGAACGATGGACTGTGCAATGCTTTGCAGCAGCATGGTTTTACCCGCTTTCGGCGGAGCCACAATAATTGAACGCTGGCCTTTACCAATCGGTGCAACTAAGTCGATCACACGGGTGGTTAAATCTTCAGTGGTGCCATTGCCCAACTCCATCACCAACTGTTCAGTCGGGAATAATGGCGTCAAGTTTTCAAACAGAATCTTGTTACGTGAATTTTCAGGTGTGTCGTAGTTAATTTGATTGACTTTAAGTAAAGCAAAATAACGTTCGCCTTCTTTCGGCGGGCGAATGGTGCCAGTAATGGTGTCGCCAGTACGGAGGTTAAAACGACGAATTTGAGAAGGGCTGACATAAATATCGTCAGGACCTGCTAAATAAGAACCTGCGGCTGAGCGTAAAAAGCCAAAACCATCTGACAAAATTTCTAGAACGCCATCACCAAAAATCTCTTCGCCATTCATTGCATGACGTTTTAAGATGGCAAAAATAATGTCTTGCTTACGGTTACGAGCCATACCTTCGAGGCCCATAAACTCGGCAATCTTGATGAGTTCGCCAATCGGTTTTTTCTTGAGTTCGGTTAAATTCATAGGTGGTCAGATAGAATCAAAGTTCTGAGGTACAGGTTAGAAAGGGAGTAACATTCGGCCGCATACCAGCATTCAAACGAAAGCAATTGAATTTGCAAAAGAACAATTCAGAGATCTGTTTGAGTGTTTCAAAGAAAAATGTGGAAAACAATTTCTATTGCCGAGCGGCATCTTATGTAATGTGTCTTGTAAGAAATTGACAGGATTTAGGATCCTTTATCTCTTGAGTAGCGAATATAAGAGAAAATGCCAGGTTTGTCAATTTATAGCCGAAAAAAATACGCGAGCATGAGTCGCGTATTTTTTACTAAAAATGCTGTGCTTAGATATTGTCATCAATAAATGCTGTCAGTTTAGATTTTGGTGCAGCACCGACTTGAGTCGCAACAACTTCACCATTTTTGAACATCAACAAAGCCGGGATGTTACGGATGTTGAAATTCACAGCAGTTTGTTCGCAAGAAGTTACGTCAACTTTCACGATTTTAACTTTACCTTGGTATTCATCAGCAAGCACTTCAAGTACGGGTGCAATTGCTTTACATGGTGCACACCAGCCTGCCCAAAAGTCCACCAGTACAGGAACGTCTGATTGAAGAACGTCTGCTTCGAAGTTTGCGTCAGTAGTGTTTACGATGTTGCCAGACATGGAATGTGCTCCAGATTAATATTTTAAAGATAACTAATTATTAGTATTACATAGCCATCTTTAACAATGTAGGGGAATCTGTAAATTTTCAATGCTTAATGTTATTTTGTCTAATGGATGATCACGATAGTGATGATCGTGTCTCACTATTATTCCCGATACAAAAAAGAATAAGGCATTAAATTGTCGCTACAAATGGCTTTTAAATTGCATGCATGTGAATTACTCTAAGCACAATTCGTTAAAGGTTTATTTCTGGAATGTCTGACTTTTTGATTGATGAAGAATTACTTGCCGCCATCGATATGGGATCAAACAGCTTTCATTTGGCCATCGCCCGTGTAGACCATGGCGAAGTGAAGAAAGTGGCATCAATGTCAGAAAAAGTTCAGCTTGCCGCAGGACTAGACGAAAATAAGAATTTAACCGAAGCCGCCCAGCAACGCGGTTTGGCCTGTCTGGCCCGTTTTGTCGGACGTTTAGGCGCAGTTCAGCCGAACCGATTACGGATTGTGGCGACGAATGCGTTGCGTCAAGCCAAAAACGGCCATGAATTTATCCAGAAAGCTGCAGAAATTTTACCGAAACCGATCGAAATTATCGCCGGTCGTGAAGAAGCCCGTCTGATTTATCTGGGTGTATCGCATACCATGGCCAACAGCGGTCGTCGTCTGGTAGTTGATATCGGTGGCGGTTCAACTGAGCTGATTATCGGTGAAGAATTCGAGCCGATTCATACCGAATCGGTACAAATGGGCTGTGTAGCGTTTACCAAGGCCTATTTTCAGGATGGCGAAATCAGTGCCAAAGCCTTTGATAAAGCAGTTACTGCGGCACGTAAAGAAATTTCGGGAATTGCCAATACTTATAAAGAAGCCGGTTGGGATGCTGTCGTTGGCTCGAGTGGCACCATTAAAGCCTGCCGCCAGATTTGCGTCAATATGGGCTGGAGCAATGATCGCGAACAGTTGACGCGTGAAGGCCTGGAAAAGCTCAAAGATAAACTGCTTAAATATAAATATGTCTCGGACATGGAGTTCGAAGGTCTGAAAGATGATCGTCGTGCCGTCTTACCTGCTGGTATTGCCATTCTCTATGCAGTCTTTGATGTACTGGGAATTGACCATTTGGTCTATTCTGATGGTGCACTACGTGAAGGCGTGATGTATGACTTGCTTGGCCGTTTCAAGCATGAAGATATCCGTGATCGTTCCGTACATGCCTTGATTGGTCGATACAATGCCGATGCCAAGCAGGCTGAGCGTGTGGTTCAGACGGCACAGAAACTGTTTAATGACGTGGCCAGTAAACTCGGTTTGAGTGTTGAAGATAGTGACCTGTTACGTCGTGCTGCCTATCTCCATGAGATTGGTTTGGCCATCAGTCACAGTGGCTATCATCGTCATGGCGCGTATTTATTACAACACTCGGATATTGCCGGTTTCTCGCAAGTTGATCAAAATCATTTGTCACATTTGGTCGCGCACCATCGGCGCAAATTGCGCGCTGATGCCAAGATTGATGTGATGAAAGTCGGTGGATCTAAACTTTTATGGTTATGTTTGCTGCTTCGTCTGTCGGTTTTGGTCAATCACAGTCGTAGCGATGAGATGCTTCCTGCCATTGAACTGAAGGTTGAAAATGCGCAACAATGGCAACTCACCGTGTCTGGTGATGCCAAGCAATGGCCATTGCTGGTCGCTGAACTGCACGATGAACAGCAGCAATTTAAAAATTGGGAGATTGAACTCTCGATTCAATCCGAACAGTTTGTTAATTAATACCTTTATAGGGATGAAAACGGTTAACCTATGAAAAATAAAGCAACTCCATCAAAAGCATGGGCGACAGTGCAGATTGCACGTCATCCAGAACGTCCACAATTCCTGGACTATGTGGGTGAAATATTCACTGAATTTGATGCTTTACATGGTGACCGCCTATATGGTGATGATGGCGCGATGATCGGTGGTCTGGCTCGTTTTGATGGTCAACCGGTGATGATCGTTGGTCAGCATCGTGGTCGTAGTACCCGTGAAAAATTACAGCATAATTTCGGCATGAGTAATCCGGAAGGTTATCGTAAGGCACAGCGTCTGCTAGACATGGCAGAGCGTTTTAACCTGCCAGTCTTTACTTTTATTGACACTATGGGTGCTTATCCGGGTGTCGGTGCAGAAGAACGTGGTCAGGCTGAAGCAATTGCCACCAGTCTGGCTCAGCTTTCCAATTTGAAAGTACCGGTAATTGCAACTGTACTAGGTGAAGGCGGTTCAGGTGGTGCACTCGGTATTGGAGTAGCAGACCGTGTGGTGATGCTCTCTCACAGTATTTATTCGGTGATTTCACCGGAAGGCTGTGCCTCAATTCTCTGGAAAACCGCTGAAAAAGCTGAACAGGCCAGTGAAGCCTTGGCTCTGACTGCAGAAAAATTGCAGAAAATGGGTATTGTAGAATATGTGGTGGATGAAGGTGAGGGTGCTCATTTAAATCCGGATCAGGTCATGAACAGCTTGAAAGCAGTGCTGAAAGAAGCTTTGAATGAACTGCAACCAATGGAAGCGCAAGCACGATGCGAAGCACGTTACCAACGTTTAATGAAGTTTGGCAGCGACAATTTAGGTCTGGTTTCTTAAAACAGCTGCAGGACTTTCCTGCAGAGACAAAATTTCTCATCGGATGCAGTGGCGGCGTAGATTCTATGCTGTTGCTGCATCTGATGTTTTTTTTATGCCCGGAAAAAGTTCGGGCGATTTATATCGATCATCAGTTACAAGCACTCAGCGCAGATTGGGGCAAGTTCGTTGCACATCAATGTCAGCAACTGAATATTCCCTGCATCATCCAGCCAGTTCATGTCGCTAGTGGCAATCTGGAACAGCAAGCGCGCAATTCACGTTATCAGGCTTATCTGCAACATTTGCAAGCGGATGAAATATTGGTGCTGGCACATCATCAGCAGGATCAGGCGGAAACCCTGATGCTACGTTTATTGTCTGGTGCCGGTGTTGACGGCTTAGCGGCAATGAAACAAATCGATGTACGTGAAAATCTCACGATTTGGCGGCCATTGCTGGATATTTCCCGTGAGCAGATTTGCCAATGGGCATCAGACTTAAATGTTAAGAATATCGAAGACCCGACCAATGATGATACCCATTATGATCGGGCTTGGGCACGCCAGACGCTGTGGCCGATATTAAGCGAACGTTATCATAAAATGCAAGCTGCCTTGGTGCGAACCAGTGAGTTAATGCAGGATGCTCAAGACATTTTACAAGAAGTGCTGCAACAGGATTTAGCGTCTTGTGGGACTGAAACGCAGCTCGATCTTGGTAAATTTCTACAGCTTTCAAAATCACGACAACGTCAATTACTCTCTGCCTGGATGAAAGGTAAACAACAGTATCGTCCATCCTTAGATATGGTGGAGCGTTTGCAACGCGAAGTGATTTATGCCAAACAAGATGCTCAGGCGGCATTGCATTGGCAAGGCTTTTACTATGTACGCTATCAGCAGCAATTATATCGTCTGACCGCAGAGACTTATTTAGCTGATCAGCAACAAGTTCAAACTAGCCCGAAAACTATAAAATTTGCTTTAAAAGATAGCGTACAGGTTTTGTCAGGGAAATTTATCATCGCGCCTGCACAGCTCGGTTTATCTCCTGCATTGTTGCAGCAAACTTTGCATTTGCAGCAGCGGCAGGGTGGCGAAAAAATTCATTTATATGGCCGTGTCGGTACCTGGCCACTGAAAAAAGCCATTCAGGAAGCGCAAATATTTCCCTGGGCTCGGCATACTATTCAAATATTAAGCACAGATAATGTTATGCTAGGCGTGTTTACCCCTAAAGGATTTTGGTTGGCCCAATCTGCATATTGTGAAGCAGGCGGATGGCTGCCGATTTCGGTTTTTTCAACTTTAGAACTCAACGATGAGCATTGAACATGAGTGCAGCTTTAAATTGTAATATCTGTTTTATTGGTGGCGGTAATATGGCCCAAGCCTTAATTGGCGGTCTGATTTCACGTGGTTTGCCAGCAACACGTATTACAGTTTCTGATCCGGTCGAAAAAGTCCGTGCTTTATTGGCGGAAAAAGAAATTAATGTGACCGGGGATAATAGTGCTGCAATTCAGGATGCAGATATCGTTGTATTGGCGGTAAAACCTCAGGTTTTGGCTCAAGTACTGCAACCTTTAAAAGGTCTGGTTAATAACAAACTGATTATTTCCATTGTTGCCGGTGCAGAAATTGCCACATTATCAGCATTGTTGGGGACAGAGCGTATTGTCCGGGTCATGCCGAATACACCTGCATTGGTACAGACCGGTGCACATGGTTTATATGCCAATGCATTTGTGGAAACCAGTGACCGTGAGCTGGCCAGTCAGGTTCTGGCGTCGACCGGGCTGACCATTTGGGTCGAATCAGAAGCACAAATTGATGCAGTCACTGCAGTCTCGGGTTCGGGTCCGGCTTACTTTTTCTATATGATGGAAAGTATGATTCGTGCGGGTAAAAATTTAGGTCTGGATGAAAAAGTTGCAACCGCACTGACTTTGCAGACGGCTTTAGGCGCGGCGCAAATGGCGATTACCAGCTCGAATACGCCGGCTGAGTTACGTAAAAATGTGACTTCTCCAAATGGGACTACACAGGCGGCACTTGAAGTCTTTGATCGCGCCCAGATTTCTCAAAATATTCAGGCGGCACTTGCCGCTGCACAAAAACGCAGTCAAGAACTGGCACAAGAGCTCAGTGAAAGCAGCAAATCTTCAGTTTAATTTTTAGGAACGTTCAAGTATGGGTGCAAATTCTGCGCTAATTTTTGGCATTATCATTAACGTCTCGATTTTGCTCGTATTCTTCCGATTTTTAATGCAACTGGCAGCGGTCAGTCCTTACAATCCTGTGGTTCTTTCTACCGTGAAAGCCACTAAAATTGTAGATGTATTTGGTCGAATTTTCCCAACCTTGGCCAAAGGCCGAGTCAGTACTGCTGCTTTGGCATTATTGGTCGTGCTCTATCTGCTTAAAATTTTTGGCATGATGTATCTGTCAGGGGGGACGCCGAATGGGCCTGTCCATCTGATTATTCTGACTTTTGTTACCATGATGCAGGATCTTATCCGTTTCTGTCGTTATTTGATTTTCGCTACGATTATCTTAAGTTGGGTGGTGATGTTTACTCAGTCTCGTTCGCCTTATATTGAAGTCGTGCAAGAGCTGGCTGAGCCTTTACTGGCGCCATTCCGTCGTATCATGCCAAATATGGGGATGATTGACCTTTCTCCAATCTTCGCTATTTTAACTTTGATTATTATCGAAATGATTATGAACCAGGTGGCGATTGTATTGCTTACCGGTCTTTAATCGGATCCAAATAAAAAGGACGCTGAGGCGTCCTTTTTTATTTGCTCCTCCCTTTAGAAAAGGGAAGTTGGGAAGGATTTGTTAAACTTCCCAAACGGTGAACAAGTTTTAATCGCAGTACAAGAAGATGGGATATTAACCTCTCCCTAACCCTAACCCTAACCCTCTCCTGAGAGGAGAGGGGATACCTTTAAAATAATATTGGTTTTCACTCTCTCTCCCAGAGGGGGGAGGGCTGGGGTGAGGAAACCCTTTAATGCGCCTCATCCCAGTTTTTGCCTTTACCCACTTCTACCACCAATGGTACAGAAATCTGCAATACCGATTGCATCACTTCAGCCAGTTTAGGTGCCAGTTCATCGGCAATGTCTTCATCGACTTCAAACACCAGTTCATCGTGAACTTGCAGCAGCATTTTGGCCTGATCTTTCGGCAACATCTTGTCGACTTCAATCATCGCCATTTTAATGATATCCGCAGCTGAACCTTGTAGCGGGGCATTAATCGCAGCACGTTCTGCCGCTTTACGCACCATCATATTACGGGCATCGATATCTGGAGTATATAAACGGCGTCCGAGCAGGGTTTCAACAAAACCCTGTTCTAATGCGACCTGACGGGTACGTTGCATATAGTCATAAATGCCCGGATAACGATGGAAATACTGCTTGATATAATCCTGTGATTCCTGACGGGTAAAGCCCAACTGACGGATCAAACCAAATTCGGACATACCGTAAAGTAGCCCGAAGTTGACGGCCTTGGCCTGACGACGCTGGTCATTGGTCACTTCTTCCAAAGGAATGCCTAGAACTTCAGCTGCGGTACGGCGGTGTACATCCTGACCGTGAATAAAGGCATCTAGCAAGGCTTCATCCTGAGATAAATGAGCCATGAGACGCAATTCAATTTGTGAGTAATCGGCTGCCAGCAAAACACGACCTTCCGGTGCCACAAACGCCTTGCGGATTTGACGGCCAATTTCGGCACGAATCGGAATGTTCTGCAGGTTTGGATCAGTCGATGATAAACGGCCAGTTGCAGTCAATGCCTGATGATAACTGGTATGCACACGGTGGGTATCAGGATTGGCCTGTTTGCATAAGCCATCGGTATAGGTACTTTTCAGCTTGGACAAGCCACGATATTCCAGAATCAGCTGGGCAATCGGATGTTCAATTTTTTCCAGTACACTTTCACTGGTACTGTATTGTCCGGTGGTGGTTTTTTTACCGCCTTTTAGACCCAGCTTTTCAAATAACACTTCACCGACCTGTTTAGGTGAGCTGACATTAAAGCTTTCATCGGCAATTTCCATGATCTGGTTTTCCAGATTGTGCATGGTATTGGAAAATTCGCCCCCAAGCTGATCCAGAAAAGCCAGATCCAGTTCGATGCCGTTTTCTTCCATTTGCGTCAGTACACGTGCGACCGGAACTTCAATATTATGCAGAATATTCACCAGTTCAGGGTGTGCCTGCAATTTGCTGCTCAAGACTTCATAAAGGCGATAGGTGACATGTGCATCTTCTGCTGCATAATGTGCTGCAGTTTCAAGTGGAATCTGGTTGAAGGTCTTTTGTTTAGCACCTTTACCGGCCACCTGTTCATAAGTCGTGGTCAGATGACTCAAATACAGACGGGCCACATCATCCATGCCATGACGGGTCGCGACAGAATTCAGGACATAGGAAGCCAGCATGGTATCGAAATACCAGCCTGCCAGATGAATGCCATGATTTTCCAGTACATGTGCATCATATTTCAGATGATGACCAATTTTCTTTACAGACTCATCTTCCAGAATTGGTTTGATCTGCGCCAGAATTACTTCACGATTCAGCTGCTCCGGTGCGCCTTCATAATCATGTGCCAAGGGAACATAATAAGCATCCTGCGCATCGAAGGCGACCGAGAAACCGACAATCTGTGCAATACGATAATCCAAACTGGTGGTTTCGGTATCAAAGGCAAAACGTTTTTCGGTACTTAGGCGCTCAAACAGTGTGTCCCAGTCCTGCTGGCCTAATACTGTGTGGTAGGTCGCTTGACCTAGCTGGTCATCACTGCTGGTCACAGACGCATGGTCTTCCAGAGGTTCTGGTGCTGTAACCGCTTTGGCGTTAATAGATTTTGCCGCCTGCTGGTAGTTTGAATTATTCGGGTTGTTCGGGTGATCTAAGGACTGCAGCTGGTTACGGAATTCCAGCTCGGTGTACAAATGACGCAAGGTCTCGACATTTGGCTCACCCAGTTTTAAATCGTCATAACCAAAGTTAAGATCCAGATCGATCACAATACTGGCCAGCTGATGGTCCAGTGCAATACCATCGACATGTTCTTTAATATTTTGACCGACTTTGCCTTTGATCTTGTCGACATTTTCTAAAATGCCGCCAATCGAGCCATATTCAGTGAGCAGTTTTGCTGCAGTTTTGGCACCTACACCTGGCACGCCCATGATGCCATCTGATGCATCGCCCATCAGGGTCAGATAGTCAATAATCTGATTCGGCCAGACGCCAAACTTTTCAAACACGCCGTCGACATCCAGCGGTTTTTCTTTAAAGCTGTCTTCCAGGGTAACTTTTTCGGTCACCAGTTGTGCCATATCTTTATCGCCCGTAGAGATCAGTACCTGATGTCCCATCGCCTCGGCACGTTTGGCCAGTGTTCCGATAATGTCATCGGCTTCGGCACCCGGTAAGGTATGTAGGGGAATGCCCAAAGCGCGGATCAAGGCATGCAGATAAGGAATCTGTTCGGATAATTCCGTTGGCATGCTGGGACGATCACCTTTATAAATCGGTGACAGCTCATGCCGGAAGGTCGGTTCTGGGGTATCAAAAATTACCGCCATATGGGTCGGTTGGGTCCGGCGCATCAGTTTTTGAATAGCAGAAATCGCACCACGAATTGCATTGGTATGTAAACCGGTTGACGTGGTTAATGGTGGCAGTGCGTGAAAGGCACGAAATAAAAAGTAAGAGCCATCGACCAAGACAAATGGTGGCATGTAATCAATTCCTTATTCAAAATACAGCGCTATTGTACGTGATTTTTACCGCGCTCGCTGAGGCGAGTCTGAGTTTACAGCTTAGCGAATATCGGCTGAAGATGAAATAAGCAGCACAAGCTGTTGTATGATGGAAGGATTCAGGAAAGAGAAATATAAGAATGGCTGTAGGACGGAATGAGTTGCGCATGATCTGGCTGATTACCCTGCTGATAGCCGGGATCAGCGCCTGGTATCTGGGTTATCAGATTGTAACTTATCTGTGTGGTTTGGGGTTTATCTTTAGCGTGATGCAATATGTCACTGCGGTAGAAACACCGCTACAACAACTGGCCGGACAGCAGCAGATGTCCTTGGAGCGCAATTCTAAAGTTCCTTTATATATCTCATCAATTACTGCCATTGTCGGCGGGTTGGCTGAACTGGATTGGCTGATGGGAATCGGGATTACGGCCTGGGTATTCTTTTTGCTCAGGTGGCTGCAACGTCTGGAAGGACGTTTGATACAGTTGCAATCACAATCTCATTCTGCCGATCCCTTACAGCGATCACCAGATCGATCCGATTCTGTTCCATTCGTGAAAACTGAGTCTGCCCAAGAGGTAAACGACACTCCTCATCTGGTAGATCAACTGCAGCGCTGGCTTTTCCAGGGGAATCCAGTCTTAAAAGTCGCGATTAGTATTTTGGTGATTGGGATTATTTTACTGCTGCGTTTTGCCACTGAGCACTGGCAACTCAGTCTAGCTGCAAAATTGGGCCTGGTTGCACTGGCGAGTGGGTGTATAGCAGGGCTGGGTTATCGCCTGATGCAGAAAAATCGGAGTTTTGCTCTGGCACTAGAAGGACTGGGTTTGGGCAGTCTGTTCCTGACCTTATTTTTTGCCTATTACAATCTGGTGATTCCCACGTTACCGTTGGCAACATTGCTATTTCTCATTATTCTGGCCATCACTCTATATTTAAGCCTGAAACAGGAAAGCATCGAACTGGCTTTGATGGCTTTGCTGATTGCTTATCTGGCGCCGTTTACCTTACCGACCCGCGATGCTTCTGCCGTTGAGCTGATTAGCTATTATTTGCTGATCAATATCGGGGTGGCAGTGCTGAGCAGTTTCCGGCCATGGAAGATTCTCAATCAAATTGCCTTTTTAGTGACTGCGGTCGTTGGCGGGATATATAGCCTGATTCATGGTTATACATATGAGCGTTATGCCATGACTGCGTTGATTCTGGCACATAGTGCGCTGTTTATCTGGCTAGGTTTCCGCTTTAGCCAGTTGCTGGCACGACAGGATCTCTCACGTTTTCAGTTAAAACCGGTATTGGACTTAGCGCTGATTTTTGCTGCACCGATCACGGCATATATTTTTCTGTATCTGATTCATTTTAATCAGCCCAATCAAAAACTCTGGCAAGCTGGATTAAGCCTGTTCTTTGCACTGGTCTTTGCCGCTTGCTGGACACTGCTGCGCCGTAAACAAACTATCCTGCTCATTTCGCAGAGCTATCTGAGCCTGATGCTGATTTTTCTCGCCTTGGTGCCCCCGATCTTATTGACAGAACAATGGAGTGTGATTGGCTGGGCAGTTGAAGGTGTGCTGATTTATTTATGGGCCTTGGAAAAAAATGTCCGGGTAGCACACTATCTGAGCATGGGCTTATTGCTGATGGCCGGATTCAGCAGCCTGTATTATCTGGTCGAGATTAATCCAACACCGCGAATAATTTTCTGGATTTTGAGTCTGTGCTATGTGGCAGTCGTGGTCATCAGTCAGCTTAAAAAGCAGTACCAGCAGCAGATGAATAGTCTGAGTGTCAGTTTTTTAAGCAGCCTAAGTGTCGCGGCCAGTTTGATGCTATTTGCCTTGCTGGAAGATGAATTTCCGAGTCAGCATGCCTATGTGCTGAGTTTATTTATCATCACACTGGGTTATGTAATGTTCAATGAAATGATCCTGCGCAAAAATCAGGAGTGGTCATGGTTACTGCCGAAGTGGAGTGGCATCTCGCCCTTGCTGGTCATTGCGGCGATTCTAACTCTGGATCGCAGTCAGAATGCGGTGATTGTCTGGAATAGTGATCTGGAACGTGGGGTTTCTGCACTTTCAGCGATATTGTTGGCCATTCTGTGGCTTAGACCGCTGGCTGGCTTGCAGCTCTCCAAGGAATGGGTGAGTTTTGGTGTTTTTAGCAGTCTGGCTTTGGCAAGTGTATGCCTGATCTCAAATATGCCCTATCTGAGCATGGTGATTTTGCCTTTATTCTTCTGCCTGTGGTGCTATCGGCAGGATGTGCAGTCAGGTTGGCAGCAGCTTTGGCAAACCAAGAGCTGTTTATTGCTGATGGCAACTTGGCTGGTTTGTTCACAGCTGTTTAGCCAGCAAGCCTTTCAATATTACTGGCTGCCGATTCTGAATCCTTTTGACCTGATCAGTATCGCCATGTTTGCCAGTTTTATCTGGATGCTGTTACAGCAAATCAAGGTGGGACGTGATAAAGGCATGATCGCAGTTTTAATGGTACTAAGTCTGTTATGGCTTTCCAGTTATATTGTTTTAAGAGCTTTACATGTGTACCTGCAGACGCCGTTTAATGAGCTGGCATTATGGAGCAATGCGACGGTTCAGCTTAGTCTGACCATACTTTGGGTATTACTCGCCTGGATTACCATGTGGACAGCAACGCTCAAAAAACTGAAACTGATGTGGATTTTAGGCGGCAGTATTCTGGTGATTGTGACCTTGAAGCTCGTACTATTTGACCTGTCACATATTGGCACCCTGACCCGGGTGATTTCCTTCTTGCTGGCGGGCGGGGTGATGCTACTGATTGCTTATATTGCGCCGATGCCGGAGAGGGAGCTTTGAATCCTCTCCCTAACCCTCTCCTTTAAAAAGGAGAGGGAATCTAAGGGTTATTTCAGATCAGGCTCTCTTTTGAGGGCCTTTTCATTGGCATATTGATCGATTTCTTCATTTTCCAAAGGACGGGAAAGTGGATGATCGACAAAGCCCATTTTTGGCACCGGAATTTCAATCTGGTTATCGACAAAGCCGTTGCGAATCCGTTCCTGCATTTCATCACGAACTTTCAGGTAGTTTTCCTGTTGGCACCACACTGCAAACAGCAGTTCAATCGAAGATTCACGGAAAGCGGTAACGGTGACTGCAGGTTTCGGGTCGGCCAGTACCAGTGGATATTTATTGGCAACGTCCAGCAGAACTTCGCGTACCTTGATAATATTTTCATGGAAATTGATCGCCAACGTAATCGGAATCCGCCGTATCGGAAATTTCGACAAGTTCTGCACCGGTGCCCGAATTAGCTGTTCATTCGGTAAACGCACATAGATATTATCTTGGGTCAAAAGTTTAACCGAGAGCAGATCAATCGAAATCACTTCGCCTTCAATGGTATGCCCACGAATCAAGGTAATCTGGATGGTATCACCGACTTCAAAAGAACCTTCACCAATCAGGAACAGACCACTGATCAGGTTGGATGCTGAGGTTTGCGAAGCAAAACCCAGTGCGACCGTTAAAATCCCTGCAGCGCCAAGGAAGACACTGAGTTTAAAACCGGCTTCTTTCAGACTAGCCATCACAAACAGCAGGAAGATAAAATAGAAAATTCCGCGGCGCCAGACCAGTTTCTGATGGGCATTAAAACGGACACCAATGGTGCGAATAAAGGTATTGGAAATAAAGCGTGCGATCAGGAAACCAATAAAGCACAACACCACCGCCACCAGAACTTCGGTCAAACGGTCGGTATTGATATTGGTAAATACTCCCTTCAGGCTGTTGGTGACTTCGGTCGGAATATTTGAACTTGGCATCAGACGCCCTTAGAAAAATGAATCAAACATATTAAATAACGCACCTGCCGGATCGCGCGGTGGATGCAGATAGGCCACTTCACCAGCATTTGGTGGTGTGCGGTTTTCGACCCGAATCCGTGGTGGACGATCCGAACTTTCATGCAAAACGCGGATTTGTGAGGTCCATAAGCGGCCGGTACTTTCACTGTAAAAAAGCGGCAGGGCAGGCACTGGCACATTCATTCGGTCAAAGCGCAATTGCTGGTTACTGGTATTGTGAAACTCAATCGGCGTGACTGCACGAAAGGCTCGCGGATGTAACTGTTTCAGTTCGGTTCTGCCATCGACTGCGGTGGCATAACAGATTTCCCCCGAACGGTGATTGGGTCCAAACCAGGTGTCTTTTGGCAAGATTACCGGCAAATCGAAAATCGGTTCGCGCTGCCCCTCGACAAAACCGGCAATCCATAAGGGCGTGCTGATATAAAGCGTACCGCGCTGTCCGGCAGGAATATAAATCGGATCGACTGGTTTAATCACCACAGAACGGTCTGCAAGGCGTGGCATCAGTTGCAATTTGTTTTGCGTGGATTTGAACATATAGCGTTCAATTTTCACAGGTGGGGGAAAGGCAAAATTCGGATCATCAATCTGATGCCATTGCTGTTCATAATCGTATTGCACAGAAGGGCGGAAATATTCCAGTCGCCATTCCTGAATCCCTCGGGTCAGCCGAAACAGCAAGGAGCCAAACTGCCAGGCTTTAGACTGATTTATTTCAAAATTCTGTTCTCCCCACCAGCGCATTTTCGCTGTATTCGGGATTAATTCATCTTTATCTCGCGGCAATCTTGGCACCCTTTCTTGCTAAATCTTTGAAAACATACTTCACGCTGTCATATGCTTAGAGTACACTCAATTTAAATTTTTTCATCATTATTATAATCCGCGATGCAAGTACTTAAACAATTACAAATCCCATATAGCTTCGCCAAGCGCCATGGTGTGCTGTTGCGTTATGAGGGAGATCAGGCCTTTATTCTGCGTCGTGACAATACCTCGATGCTTGCATTGCAGGAAGCTCGCCGTCTGCTCGGTTATCCGGCTCATTTTCAACTCTGTAGCGAACAGGAATTTAACCAGTTACTCAGTTCCAGTTTTGCCGGCGATAGCGGCGAATCGCAACAGGTCGCTGCCGGTCTGGAAGATCATCCGGATTTACTCAGTCTGGCTGATTCGGTACCGGAAGCTGAAGACCTGATGGATCAGGAAGATGATGCGCCAATTGTACGGCTGATCAATGCATTGCTCTCAGAGGCGATTCGTGTCGGGGCTTCCGATATTCATATTGAATCTTTTGAGAAAAAACTGTCGGTGCGTTTACGGGTCGATGGCCAGTTACGCGAAATTGTACAGCCACGCCGTGAACTGGCACCGCTTCTGGTTTCACGGATTAAAGTCATGGCCAAACTGGATATTGCCGAAAAGCGTATTCCTCAAGATGGCCGTATTTCATTACGCTTGGCCGGACGTGAAGTCGATGTCCGTGTATCCACCTTGCCATCTTCTTATGGGGAGCGGGTGGTGATGCGTTTGCTGGACAAGCAGGCCGGCCGTTTGAACATGACCCATTTGGGTCTGATCAATAATGACTATGATCGACTCAAGACCTTAGTACATCGCCCGCACGGGATTATTCTGGTGACTGGCCCGACCGGTTCGGGTAAAACCACCACCTTGTATGCGGCACTTTCTGACCTGAATGACGGTTCCAAGAATATCCTCACAGCTGAAGATCCGATTGAATATCAGCTGGAAGGCATTGGACAAACGCAGGTCAATACCAAAGTGGATATGACCTTTGCCCGTGCGTTAAAAGCGATGTTACGTCAGGACCCGGATGTGGTCATGGTCGGTGAGATTCGTGATCTGGAAACGGCAGAAATTGCGGTACAGGCATCCCTGACTGGACATCTGGTGTTATCCACCTTGCACACCAATACCGCGATTGGTGCGGTTACGCGTCTGAAAGATATGGGAATTGAACCATTTTTGCTTTCCAGTTCTTTAATCGGGGTAATTGCCCAACGTCTGGTGCGTACCTTGTGTCCACATTGCGCGACTTGGCATGAAGCAGATGCTTTCGAGAAGAATCTATTTGGCAATATTGAGCATCCCCAAGATTTAAAATTACCGCAACCTCAAGGCTGTGAACGTTGTGGCAATACTGGCTTTAGTGGTCGTACCGCGATTTATGAAATTGTGCCAGTCGATGATCATATGCGCCGTTTGATTCATGGCAATGCGGCTGAATATGAAATCGAAAGCTATGCACGTCAGCAGTCAGGTTCCATTCGTGATGATGGTCTGCGTAAAGTATTGGCCGGAAAAACCACGATTGAAGAAGTATTGCGAGTAACCAACGAAGCAGTAGAATAATTTTTTAATCTGCTCGCTTTATCATAATGATCGTCAGGACTTTTGGATATTTACCAGAGACTGACGATTTTTTTCATGAGTTGTGCACGAAAAGGTGCAGTCGGATTTCCCGGATTACGCAGAGTTTCATTTTCATAAAAGTTCTGCCAGGCTTGTGCCATTGCTAAACTCAGTCCTTCCTGTTTCATTGTTTCAACATCTGCCTGAGTAATATTGAGAAAACGGGCTTCAGCATCTTTGGGGCCAGCGCCCCAGCCAATAATCCCTTTACCAAATTCAGGCAGAATCATATTGTTGGGTGTTGCAGGAATGGGTAGGCGTTCAATTTCAGTATTGAGCAGAGATTTTATTTTCGGACGGATTTTTTCTGAGAGATAAAGATCTGCAAAAGAGGTTGTAGCAGTGAGGAGCAGGAGAGAATTCAGAAGAACTAGTTTTAACATCAATATAAATCGAATAAATGTAAATAAGAATCATTATATATAATTTCTTAAGTTTTTGCTGCAGTTTTCAAGTGGGGAAGAGAAGTAGCTTTTGACAAAAGATGAAGCGGGTAAATTTTGAAATTTATAATTGAAGTCTAGCTATCCTGAAACTTTTTTCAGGATAGCTGTTAAATAAAAAAATTAAGTAATTACGTTTAAGTTCACATCAATATTATTACGGGTCGCATTTGAGTATGGACAGACAATATGCGCAGCATCCACCAGTTTTTTTGCTTCTTCCTGATCCATGCCTTCAAGATGGATGTTTAATGTCACTTCGATCCCGAACCCGGTAGGAATCGGACCAATCCCAACATCACCTTCAATATAGGCATCTTTACTGATATTGAGCTTGTCACGATTGGCAACAAATTTCATTGCACCCAAGAAACAGGCGGAATAACCTGCGGCAAAGAGCTGTTCAGGATTGGTTCCACCGCCTGGTCCCCCCATTTCTTTAGGTACGGCCAATTGGACGTCCAGAATCTGATCGTCAGAAATGGCGCGGCCATCACGGCCCCCTGTGGCTTTGGCATGTGCGGTATAGACGGCTTTTTCTAATGACATGAGTTAAATCCCTGTTTATTTTTCGTAGAGCTTCTATGCTCGGTGATTTCACCTGAAGAATAAGCAGGGATTTTGTTATTTTATGCAAGCAAATGAAACGATTCAGGAAAGTTGAAGAAGTCTACGGTGTTGCATTAAAGGCATGGATTCACGCACTTTTTGCTGTTCATTTAAATCAAAGTCGACGGTGATGAGTTGAGCACCTTCTGCATGGATCATATTAAGAAGTTGTCCACGACTATTGGTGGCGGCTGCATGTCCCCAAGTCTGACGTTTTTCACCGTGCCAGCCTTGTTGAGCTGCGCCAAGCACCGAACATTGGCTATCTAGAGCACGTGTTTGCAGAAGAAGCTGCCAGTGCATTTCACCTGTGGTATAGGTAAAAGCAGAAGGTGCGGTCAAGAGGTTTGCACCTTTGGCTCGTAGATTTAACGCTAGTTCCGGAAAACGCAGGTCATAACAGACCATTAAACCAATATTACCAAAAGGGGTTTTGGCTACGACAACATCTGTGCCGGGCTCAAAGAACTTGGATTCCTGATAACCGCCTACAGCATCACCGACTTGCACATCAAACAAGTGAATTTTGTCATAACGCGCTTCGGTCCGTTCCGGACTGATACACAGGCTAACGGTACGCACGCGGCCATCTTCAATGATCGAACCATCCGGACGATAAGGGCAGGGTAATGTACCGGCAACGATCCAGGTGTCATATTCATGGGCAAGTTGTTCCAGACGCTGCTGAATCACTTCAAATTGTGCAGCAGTTTCACGCTGTTTACCTGCTGCAAAACAGACAAAGTTTTCCGGGAAAACAATCAGTTCAGCACCATTGGCCTTACTTTGTTGAATTAAAGATTCAATCTCCACGAAATTGACATCAATTTCATTTTGAGAATTCATTTGTACAACAGAAAGTAAAGTCATAGGGTCCTCTTATAAGATGGTTATACCTTTTGCTCGGAAATTTTATCTAAATTGTCTTGCTCTTTCTGTAGCTGTTTGACTAAAGGTTCAAACATGTTCTGATTGCTTTGATTCAGTTTCATCAAGGTTTTATGCGCATCCAGAACCGTATTCAGCATATTTTGATGCGTGACATGTTCTTCCATCAGCGCACGTGTGCAGACATTTGGATCACCACAATAATTCAGAATCACAAACACTTGGCTCAATCCCATACTGTTGGCCAAAGTGGTAATGTCAGAATTGGTAGAAAGCATGACAGCCTGAATATTGTGTACTTGCTTGAGTTTGAGTCCTAGTTTCGCTAAAACACCCAGTACGGTACTGTCAATGAAACTGGTTTCGGTGAGATCAACGATAGCGCCAACTACGTTGTCTTGCTGTTCAATTTTGTTCAGTAATTTGTCTAGACTAATACAAGATTGGGCACGCACTTCGCCGATAAGCTTAAAAATATGCGTTCCATTCAGACTTGCATATTCAACATGACCTGTTGACATATAAATGCCATTTGCAGAGAAGGATATTAAATTATCCCATAGGGTGTATTGATACTCAAGTGGCTGAAAGTAGTAATCAAATTAAGTGCTTATAAAGCCTGTAAATATACTGCTAATTTACGCGGATAAAGCTTAAAAAGGCGATATCGTCAGCCACATGTTCCGGAGCCTGAAAAGATTGATTCTGCAAATGGTGTAATAATTGCGAGAATTGTTCATTTAAACCACCATCAAAAGGTTCCAGTGCGCCATCCGAACAGATAATAAAGCGCGCATTGCGACTTAATACCCATTCATTTTCCTCAACTTCAAGATCTTCGGTTAAGCCCAAAGGGAAACTGCTGGAAGAGAGGATTTTAGGTTCTTGATTGGGTTCAAATATAATCGGTGGAGGATAATGTCCAGCGCTGGACCATTTTAATACATGGGTTTCCAGATTAAGAATCCCGGCAATCATGGTGATGTGCTTTTCAATATTTTCCTGCATCAGCATACCGTTCAGCTTCTTGATCAGCTCGCGCGGCGTCTTGGAGCGACCATGGAAAGCTGCCATCCAGGACGTGAGCAAACTACTGGTGACGCCATGTCCGGATACATCGGCCAAATAGAAAATCACTTCTTTGTCGCTGATTTTCCAATAATCATACCAATCCCCTGAAAGATAGGCTGAAGGCTGAAAATAGGTTTCGACCTCATAATTGGTCAGTTCAATCGGATTCGGTAACAATTTTTTTTGTAGTTCTGCAGCAGAAGGCAGGTCACGGCTATCCTGGTTACGCTTATATTGTGCATCAATTTTTTGTAATGCCATATCTGGATTCTCGGGAAGTTTGCTCCAGATCCAGCCGGCTAAAGCACCTTGTTCCCAGGCCTGCGCCAAAGCAGTACCTTCATTCTCTAAGGCCAGTACAATCGTAGGCAGATTCCACTTATATTTCAGATAATCATGTACATCTGCAATCGCAATAATCGTAGAGTCATATAGTTCATGATCATCCAGATAGATCATCTGAACATGCGGAAGCGTATCAAGTACTTGATCTAAATAAGGAATATCACGAGTCGGTTGAATGAAATACATAAAAAAGTGATTCAATCCCAGGATTGGTTATAAGATGTACTATAACAAGTAAAGTATTGCTAGCGAACAGATTTTCACTAGCAATCATACATGAAGCTTAAACTTAAAGATCTTCGTTTGAAGATTCAATATTGCTATCATTAGAAGGTGCATCATCAGAATTGTCATCTTCAAAATCATCTTCTAGGAAAAGCGTATCTTGTTCTGTACCTTTCTTTTCTGCAATTGCATAATTGGTACGTTGTAAATAAATATCGCGAATCTGCGCATAGCGATCGCCAGTCAGCACTCCTTCAACGTCCAGTATTTCTGAACGGGTATCGATGGCACGCCAAAACTGATCAGTCCAGTAAAGTCCATCTTCATCTTCGAGAATGTATTTTTGTGGACGAGCTTGACTATCTACAGCAGTACCGATTACGCCACGGACAGAACTTGGACCTAAAAATGGCAACATGATATAAGGGCCAGAAGGCACGCCATAATAACCTAAGGTAATTCCAAATTTTTCCTCTTCATGACTCAAGCCCAGGCGACGCGCTGGATCAGCCAGTCCTAAAGTTGTTAAGGTGTTAATGGTAAAACGACCTAGGGATTTAGCAGCGCGGGCAGGACGACCTTGAATGAGCTGATTCACCACATTCCAAGGTTCACCTAGGTTACTGCGGAACTGGGTATAGCTGCCACGAACATCTTGAGGAACTTTTTCCACATATTGTACGGCTATGGGACGTACCACGGTGCGGTCAATCGCATCATTAAACTGATAGATCTTTCTATTTAACGGTTGAAAAGGATCTTTAACTTCTTCAGCCTGTGCTGCACTGGCATCAACTTTCAGTTGCGTTTGTAATTGTTGCGCTTTGGTCGAGATTTTTGTTCTAAGCGGCGTTTTTGCAGGCTCGTTTTCCAGATTTTCCACACTGGTGGCCGCCTCGGCGAAAACATGTGCGCTTGAAGCTAAAGAAAATAAGCATATAGATAAGTAAATAGAACGATGCATAAGGTAACCTGAGGCCTTTTCTGTGTAAGTAGCACTACTTATTAGTATAAAAATAATAAACGTTATATTCACGAATAGACATCATTTAAGCAAATTTGTATAAAAAATGAATGAAAACACACGAAAAGCTTAAAAAATATACATACAAAATGATTTTCTTGAAAAAGGTGTTGCAAGGGCTCTGAAATGCTGTAGAATGCACATCCATCGGCGGTGATGAAGATTAAAACCTCTGATAAAACAGTGACTTAGTTGAGTTTAATTGAGTTGGGTTTTATTTGATAAGTTTGAAAAATAGTTTTCATTACTGGTTGACTTTCTAGAGATAGAGAGTAATATAGCCGACCTAGCTTGCTGGTGACGAATCAGCAAGAAGATCATTAAGAGATTATGAAGAACAACTTGTGTGGATTTTTACTGGTTGATTGATCGAAATTATTTTCATTGATTGATGGTAGAAATTACTCGAAGTTTATTTGAGAAATATTTGTCAGAAAATTGATGAGCCAAGATTGGTGCCCTTTAAAGGTACTACTGATT